>CAUZTK010000142.1:0-9764 GCA_963582395.1 Planctomycetota bacterium
GGTCTGGCCCCATTGGAAGAGCGAACGGTTCAGCACCACCGATCTGCATCAATCCGCAACCATCTTTTCTGGAGAGGGCCAGACCCCCTCACCAGGTCGCGTTGCTCAGTTTGAAAAACTGACTGGCCTTTCGATTGTAGTCTGTCTCACAGTGAAGTCCGGCTGATTTTTGTTAGAATGCTGCCCGTCTTTTCTCGTTCACAAGGGAATGCGGAGGGCCGGCATGGCTGTTGTTCCTCTCGAAGAAACCGCAGGCCGAGCGACACAGGATGCCGACCTCGATCTGTCGAAGGTGTCGGTCGTGATTCCAGCGCTGAATGAAGAACGTTCGTTGCCGTTGGTGTTGAACGACCTGCCGCAGGTCGGCGACGTGATTGTCGTTGACAACGCTTCGACAGACGGAACGGCGCGGGTCGCTGCCGAAAACGGCGCGATGGTCGTCGGGTACCGGTTCGTGGTTACGGTGCCGCTTGTCTGCGCGGTTTGTCGTTCATTGCCGAACGTGTCCGGCAGGGGACGGCCTCTCCTCGCGTCGTGGTGTTCCTCGACGCCGATTATAGCGACCACCCGGATTTGCTTCCGCAGTTGGTCGAGCCGATTTTCGCCGGGCGTGCCGACTTCGTGCTCGGTTCTCGTCTGCTCGGAGAGCGCGAGCCGGGCGCCATGCCGCCGCAAAGCCTGTACGGAAAACGGCTTGCCTGCTTCTTGATGAAGGTTCTGTTGGGCGGCTGTTACACCGACTTGGGCCCGTTTCGTGCGATTGACTACGGTGCATTACGCCGATTGAAAATGGTCGATCGAAATTTTGGCTGGACGGTAGAGATGCAGATCAAAGCCTGCCGTGCCGGCTTGCGGACCTGCGAGGTTTCCGTTCCGTACCGGCGTCGGATCGGCACCAGTAAGATCAGCGGCACGCTGTGGGGAACCGTGCGGGCCGGGTCAAAGATTTTGTATTTAATTGCGTGCTACGGCCTGACGAAGCGACGGTGGGCAATCGGCGACCACCAAAACGGGACGATCCGGTGAACGGCGAAGCATCTGGCGCGGTCAATTCGCATGCCCAAACGCGGCTGCTGCGAAACCTGGGGAGTTCTGATCTGGCTGATCCAACTGGCGGTGACCTGGTTAAGTTGGCAGTTTCAGTACGTGGATTCCCTCAAAGATATCGCCCTTAAGTACGAGTTGCTGCGTCAGCGCCCAATCGTTCCTGTGCTGCTGCTCTGGGCCGCCTCGTTCGGTTGTTATTTGGCAGCGTTGCGGACGGCCATCCGTTGCCGAAACCAGCGGCGGCTCACCGAAGTGATCGTTCTGTTTGCGTTCTGTTTTCGCGCGGTGTTGCTGTTTTCAGAACCGATTCAAGAGGTCGACATTTATCGCTACGTCTGGGACGGAGCGGCAATAGCAACCGGAGTCAGCCCGTTTTGTTACAGCCCGGAACAGGTGACCTGCAGTTGCAGAGCAGACGAACTCCCGGACGACCTGCGCCGGCTGGTTGAGCTCCACGACTCGTCGCCGGCGCTGGCGACGAGTCTTAGTCGAGTGCATTTCGCCCATTTGCCGACCGTGTATCCGCCGGTCAGTCAGGCGGTCTTTGCGGCTGCCTGCATGACCACACCCCGGGCGGCATCGGTTCGGACCCGTCTTGCCGTCATGAGAATTTGGCTGCTGCTGTTCGACCTGGGAACAATCGTGGTCCTGGGGCTGCTTGTGCGCCACGGCGGTAAGCCGGACGGCTGGGTGCTCGCGTATGCCTGGTGTCCTCTCGTTTTGAAGGAGTTTGCCAACAGCGGTCACCTCGACTCGATTACCGTCTGCCTGACGATGCTGGCTTTGTATTTGTGTTTGCGGGTGTTCTGCCCGACACAGACTGTCGACCACAGTGCCGCTGCCCCGTCGCTGAGGCGGAATGGTCTTCCGACCATTGTCGCAGCGGCAGCGCTGCTAGCGCTCGTCGTCGGAGCAAAACTGTATCCGCTGGTGCTGGTTCCCCTGCTGGCGGCGACCTCGCTGCGACTGCTCGGCCCGATCCGAACGCTGCTGCCGGCGGCAGTCTTTGTCGCCGTGACCGCAGCCGTCTGCGCACCGCTACTTTTCGGGCGGATTACGTCGTCGCCGCTGCCGGCCACAAACGTAAGGGATACGGCATTTTCTGAATCGGTCCCTCGACCGATCCCGCCCGATGTTGAAACACCGCAGGACCCACGTCGCGGCCTGAAAACGTTTCTCAATCGGTGGGAGATGAACGACTTCTTTTTCCTGATCCTCGTTGAGAACCTCGACCCCGCCGCTGGCAAACCGCCGCAACAACAGGCGTGGTTCGTGGTCACCAGCCGAGGCTGGCGGTCGCAGCTTGTCTCGCGCACGTCCGAATTGTTGTCCCTCGACCCTAAGCGGGTTCCGTTCTTGCTGACGCGGTTTCTGTGCAGTGTCGTGTTTCTGGCGCTGGCCGTCCGTTGGAGCGTCCGCTACAGCGGAACCGGTCCAAGCGACGACTTTCTTCGCGGCGCATTCCTCACTCTGGCCTGGTTCTGGCTGCTGTTGCCGACCCAAAATCCTTGGTACTGGATCTGGGCCCTGCCATTGATCCCGTTTGCGCGCAGCCGCGCTTGGCTTATCGTAAGCGGGCTGACATTGTTGTACTACAGTCGCTTCTGGTTCGGATACCACTGGCCCGCTTCGCCGGTGCTGGGGACGCCGTATCGCGGCACGCTGTTTTTCGATTTCGTGGTGACGTGGCTTGAGTTTGGACCTTGGATCGTCTGGTTGAGCTTGGACTCGCTGCGCTTTCGTACTTTTTTAACGAAATCCTGTGCAAGATGGTCGGGAATTTGACCGGTCAAGGGTCGAGAGCCAAGATCCAGAAAGAGAGGGACTATCGACTGGATGATACCAACTGTTCAACGCTGTTTTTTCCGGCCCTCGACTCTTGACCATCAACTCTCGACTTTTTTGGTTTCGGCTCGTCCGGGTTGGGAAGCGAGCGGCATGATCCGATGTTTTCGGGATACGGAGCATCGAATGAACATGCCCGTCGGGCCGTCGCTGCTGAAAGTTTGGTAACCCTGGACCGGAAAATTGTTGATCAACTTAGTAATTCCGGCACCACTTGGGCATCGGTGACCAGCATGTCGGTCAGCGTATCGTCGCGGCCTTCGTGGGGGTAGGTTAGCTCGGCATGATCGAGACCCAGCGCAGACAGCAGGGTGGCATGCAGATCGTGAACGCGAACGACATCTTTGACGGATTTGTAGCCGAATTCATCCGTCTCGCCGTGCACGTGACCGGCCTTGAACCCGCCGCCGGCCAGCCACAACGAAAACGCGTGCCGGTTGTGGTCGCGGCCGTCCGGTCCCTGCGATACCGGCAGCCGGCCGAATTCACCAGCCCATATCACAATCGTGGTCTCGAGCAGTCCCCGGTGGCGGAGGTCGGCCAGCAGCGCGGCGCTCGGCTGGTCGATGCGGGCACAGAGTTTCTTCAGGCTCTCGGCGTTCTTGCTGTGTGTGTCCCAGGGTTGTGAATTCAAGAAGACCTGCACGAAACGAACGCCCTGTTCGACCAACCGCCGGGCCATCAGACAGCGCCGGCCGTAATCGGCCGTCGTTGGGTTGTCGAGTCCGTACAAGGTTCGAGTCTGTTTGGTTTCGTCGGAAATGTCGAGGACTTGCGGAACAGAGGTCTGCATGCGGGCCGCCAGTTCGTAGTTGCTGATGCGCGCCTGCAGCTCGGAATTCTCGGGATGGCGTCGCAGATGGGCCGCGTTCAGATCGTGCAGAAATTCGAGCTGATTCCGCCTTCCCTCGGGCGAAAGATCGCCCGGCCGTTTTAGGTTCAGCACCGGTGATCCAGTCGAGCGGAATTGCGTTCCCTGATAGACGGCCGGCAGGAATCCGGACGACCAGTTCTTGGTCCCGTCGATCGGCAGCCCTGCCGGATCGGTGAGCACTACGTAAGCCGGCAAGTCGTCACGCTGCGAACCAAGTGCATAAATGACCCACGATCCCCATGCCGGACGACCTGCAAACGCCTTGCCAGAATGAATCAGCCGCAGCGCCTGTTCGTGATCGACCGAGCCGGTTTTCATCGAGCGGATGAGCGTCAACTCGTCGGCCATGCTGGCCGTGTTCGGCAGCAGTTCCGAGAGCTGCATTCCACATCGGCCGGCATGGTGAAAATGGAACGGTGAAGCCAGCAGGTTGCGAATCTGCTTGTCGAAATGGGCATCCAGTTTTCCAGGATACGGTTTGCCGTGTAGACGGGTTAATTCCGGCTTTGGATCGAATAGATCTACTTGACTCGGTCCGCCGTTTTGAAACAGACAGATGACCGACTGGGCCCGCGGCTGATCGTGCGGGCTCCGCACGGCGAGCGAATTTCGTCCGCGGCCGGCATCCGACGAAACCGCTGCGTCGGCGCTGAGCAAATGCGCCAAGGCCAGCGACCCGATTCCGCCAGCGCAGTTGTTCAAAAACATTCGCCGATTGACCGCAAATTCGTTTTTCGTCTGAGACATCCCAGATTCTCCCCGCGCGTTAATCTACGTATAGGAAGATGCTGCTCGCCAACAGCATCTGGCAGAAATCGTTCCAGACGCGCTCCGACCCGTCCCGTTGGTCTTCGTAGACCTGCCGCTGGCGGTCCAGAAACCGCTGCGATGCCTCCTGCTCCTGTTGGTCGGGCCGGCGACTGGCAACCAGCAGGAAAGCGCGGTTGATACGGCTTGTTTCGTCGGCAGCGGCTGCCCGTTCGAGTCGGCGGGCGAAATCGGCGGCCCAGAATCTCACAAACTCCGAATTCAACAGCGCCAGCGACTGCAACGGAACGGTCGAGGTGTTGCGCTCGGAACAGTTCTCGACCATCGACGGCGCGTCGAAAAGACCCAGTAACGTGTGGACCTGTGTCCGCCGCTGCCGGAGATAGATTGAGCGTCGCCCGGATCCTTCGTGCTGTTTATCAACAACGACGTTTCCGTCCTTGCGGCGACTTGTCGGCACATACCGGCCGTACAGGCTCTGATCGAGCCGACCCGCAAGGCTGAGCATCGCGTCGCGCACCGCCTCGGCGTCCAGACGCCGCGCCGGATACCGCCACAGCAGCCGATTGTCGGGATCAACGTCGTAGGGCCGTTTGCGCAGACTGCTCGACTGCCGATAGACGGCCGAGATCACAATCAGCCGGTGCAGCGACTTGATGCTCCATCCGCTGCCGACGAATTGAGCTGCGAGATATTCCAGCAACTCCGGATGTGAAGGCGCAGCGCCCGAATGGCCGAGGTTGTCGGGAGTTGAGATCAAAGCGGTACCGAAATGATGTTGCCAAATTCGGTTGGCCATCACCCGGGCCAGCAATGCCGCCGGTCGTGCGCCGGGCCGGGTCAACCATCGCGCGAAGGCCAGCCGGCGACCGGTTGTCTGTGATCCGCTGGAGGGCGGCTCCAGACGGTACTCTGCACCCGTATCGGTTAAGACCTGTAGTCCGGACGGCTCGACTTTTTCCGCGGGGCTGTTGTAAATGCCCCGCTCTAGCCGGTAGACCTGCGGGGCCGTCGCAAACAAATCGGTCACCCAGGCCAACTTGCCCGGTTTGTTGATCCGCTGTTCGTTCAATGCCTTGAGCTGAACGTCGAGCTGCTGACGACGGCTTTTGTACTGTTTCAGAAATTCCTTTCGCCGCGATGCCTCGGCCAGATGGTCCGTTTCCGCGGCCATACTCTCGACAATCAGGGTGTCGACGATGAAACTTCGGCCGCAGCAGTACTCGAATCCGAAGGTGCCGTCGGGCAGGTTCTGTGCCGACAACATAACCGATTTCTTTTCGGGAAGCCCGTCGGCGAGTTGTTCCAAACGGAACTTTCCACCGCCGACGTTGGTTACGCGAACCCCGTAGTTTCGCTGGGGTTTGTAACCACTGCTGCCGATGACTCCGACGTTCTTTGAATCCTGGCCGGGATAATCGACATACACGGCAGCGCCGCCAGCCGGGTTGCCGTCCAGCAAGATGTTGCCTGCTTTGACGGGGCTGTTGTCGTTGAAATCGTGCAGGGCAATGCCATAGGCGATCCGGGCGGCTGGTGCGCTCTGCTGAACCCGGTCGGAAACCAGGCCGAACGTCGCTTGAATCCATTCACCCTCGCGGGCAGGCGTCCAGTCGAAAGTCCGTCGGGTGGAAAGCCAGCGATCACCCCCTGCTCCCGATTCAATAATCTGCAGTTCTCCATTCTTGACGATCGCTCCGGGTGGCTGTACGGAATCGATGTTGACGGCGATTTTGCCCGCGGGTGTGTCGTCGCCCGGAACCGTGTTCGTCCACTCTTTTATCAGCTTCGCGGCAGGTGAATCGAAGCTGTCTCGGAAGCGGATCAACCCCGGTGGCCGATGTTTTTTCACCCAGTCCGCGTACTCCTGATTCAAAGCAGCAAGATCCGCGTTTAATTTATGTGTCCTGGCTTTCCAGTCGGTCAGTTCGCCGGCGGTGGCGGCGTAGGTCACGCGCTGCTGTGGTTTGACCCACTTCGCCGCGTGGAAGGCTGGAAAGGCTGGGTAGAAAACTGCTTGAAGACGGTAGTACTCTTCGTGAGCAATCGGTTCGAACTTGTGCTCGTGGCAGCGGGCGCACTGAATGGTCAGACCCAGCAGGGCGTTCATTGTGATCTGCAGCGTTCCATTGATGACGGTGGCCCGGTCGACGGTGACCTCGTCTGCGTTGCCGTCGCTTTCGCCTGTTCCATCCTGCGCGTTCCGCAGGAAATGCGTGGCCGTCAGCAGTTCAATGGTGCGTGGCGTCACCGAATCGCCGTGAACGCCACCGAAGAGTTCGTCGCCCGCTAACTGTTCGCGAACGAACCGGTCGTATGGAACGTCGGCATTGAAAGACCGAATGACATAATCACGGTACTTGTAGGCCAACGGACGATCGGTGTCGGCATTAAAATAGCCGTTTGAATCGGCATAGCCGACCACGTCGAGCCAGTATTTGCCCCAGCGTTCGCCGTATCGGGGCGATGCTAAATACCGCTGCACCTGCTTCGAATAGGCATCGGGCGAGGGATCGACCACAAACGCGGCCACCTCTTCGGGCGTCGGCGGCAGACCGAGAAGATCGTAACTCAACCGCCGAATCAGTGCCGCCCGATCGGTTTCTTTGCCAAGCGCAAGACTGTGCTGCTCCAGCGCCGATTCGATGAAGTGGTCGATCGGCGTTCGCATCGGCTCGTCGCGGTTCACGTCGGGCACCGGGGGAACCGTGAACGTCCGAAAGGCCCAGTGCAGCGTCTCACTGGCTGGGGTGGTTCTGTTGACCTGCGAATTTGACCGGCTTTGCTCTGCCGACGTGTCGGCGCGTCCGCTGGCAGCTTTGGACCGGTCCTCGTCCACAGAGGGAGCATCCCCGGTTAGCAGCAGCGCACCGACAAACAGCAGCGCCGGCCATCCGATTGTCCGCATTTGGTAGTCCTCGCTTGTGCAGCGCCCGCTTCGATCAGGTCTCAGGCGTATTGATTGTAACGCGCCGGCACGGTCTCGAAACAGACAAACACGGGTCTCCGGACTAGCAGCCAGTTGAAAAAGGGTGCCACTGGCAGCGTGGCTGCCAGTGCGAGTTAGAAAACGCTTGAAAACACGGGCGGACAAGCCGTCCACGACATAGGATTCCTCATGGGTGACACCCGACTATGAGACGCCTTGTCTTTTTCAACAAGCTGCTAAACCCCGCTCGGCTCTGAAGGGCCGACGTCAAGATCCTGGCCTCGATGAAAATTCTTCCCCATCAAGTATTTGATTTCTAATTCCACGTCTCGAACAAACACCTCGTCGATCACATCCGGATCGTGTCGGGTGAGCGACACTTCAATCGTATTCTTGCCGTTGTTCGGCCAATGGTCGCGGTCGAGCCGAAAGATGAACCAGTAGCCCGATCCGGTCTGGTATCGCGGGGCACTCATGCGATACATCTGGTTGATTTTTCGAAGCGAAGCATCGGGCAGCGTCTCTCCGTTCAATCGGAACGTCAATCGGTCGAGCTCGGTAGTGTTCATGACGCGCAAGCGGAATAACACGTCATGCACGTGGCCAACGGCGTCCCATCGGGGCAGGTCATCGGTGATCGCCAACTCCAACCCGACGGGCCGGTTCACCTCCAGATTCGCCGGAAGCTGCCTGGTCAATCCCTGCTTGTTGAAGCGGCCCGAAGTTGTGGGGATGTGATAGAATTTGTCCTTGCTCGCCATGATGTCGGGATGGGGCAGTTCACGTAGCTTCTCGTAGAAAGAGGCGTCGTAGGGCCAGTTGCCGTGCCACTGAAAGACGTACAGTCCGGCGACGCCCCGGGCCCAGAAACTGCAGGCTGCAGTGCGGATCATCTCGATGGGTGCCTCAGCAAGCCGGTCGGAATCGAGGTGGCTGTCGATGGCGGCATGGACGCGGCACTGCGATCCGCGGGCCGCTTCGACCAGCGATCCGATGTCGTCCAGCAGCCAGCCTTCGTACACCAGGAAGCTGCCGTTCGGGTCCATCAGTTCCGGACGGGCCGGCTTATGAGCGACGAGGACCTCTACGATGCTCCGCCCGATCCATTCCAGCGGGTCCAGCCCTCGAGACAGACAGGTCTCGACGCTGGCAGGAATGCTGATGACCAGCTCGCGTTCTGGGCCGCTGCACTTGACGGCTTCGTGCACCCGTGCGATCCATTGGGTCATGGTTTTGCGGCCCACCTTGACCTCGTTGGGATGAAAGTAGTAGGGCCAGAAGTTCAACTGCAGCTCAATCCCGTCCACCGGATACCTGGTTAACACCTCTTCAATGATGGCAAACCTTTCGTCTCGGACCTTCTGATGCTTGAAATCGGCACAGTTGTATCCGGGGAATTTCCGATCGAGGTTGCCGCTGTCGCCGATATCTAGGTGTTTGTTATCCAGGCGGAAGTTTGAGCTGCGTATATCGTAGCCTCCCCCACCACGCACGCCGCTTTCAAGCTGCACCAAAAGCGTGGGATACAACAACATTCTCTTTTCGTGTGCCCGCTCACAGACGACCCGCAACGGGTCGTGGCCTTGACTCCGGCTTCCGAAGCGTTTCAGCCATGGACCAACTCGGCAAGACGCAGCTTGCCGAACGAGAAGTTCATCGTCATCCGTGACGGCTATCCGGTTTTCCTGGGACATAGCCTGATCGTGTCGCACCGCGATGCAATCACGTTTCTTTGATCTGACGAATGCCGAACAGAGAGAATTGCTCGAGATGATCGGAACTGTCAAAGTGGAATTGGACGCAGAGCTCAAGCCCGATGGGTACAACATCGGGATGAATTGTGGAGCAGCCGCCGGTCAGACTGTGATGCGGTTTCACTGTCACGTCACACCTCGTTTTGAGGGTGACGTCGACGATCCGAGGAGAGGCGTGCAGCACTGCATCCCTGTAAAGGGGAATTATTTGTGATCCAGAAATCTGCAGACAGAACGGTGAGTTGTCAGCTCTGGTGCAGTGTTCCTAAGCGAACGATCCGGCAAACATTACCCATGGCGCGTTCAACGATTTCCGTGAAGTCTATGTCGGACTTTCCGTCTCGACTACGATCAATGTTGTTGTCTCTAGGATCACGCCAGCATCTTCTGGAGATTGATTAGATTCAGCCTGAGAATCGATGTTTGGTTTTTTCGGCCTGTCCATCATCATCAGCCCGACGACTGTCAGGGCAGTGCCGATGGCCAGCCCGGCCGTCATTCTCTCATCAAAAATGATCGCGCCGGACAATGCCGCCATCGCAATCTG
>CAUZTK010000143.1:0-9679 GCA_963582395.1 Planctomycetota bacterium
AACGCGGCTCCATAGGGATTCTGGATTTTCGACGTTCATTCGAACAGTCCGAATCATCCTTGGTCATACAATAGGAAGAATTTCTGTCGCCGCCGTGAACGAAGCGCGGGAGGCTCCTCGAAGACAACATCAACGACAGCCGCGATGCCAGCGTCGAACAAAGGACGCGGCTCGCGAATATCAAGGGCATGGCCGAGCCAAAGCAGATTATGATGGATCTCTTGCATCCATGATCTCCACCGAAAAACATCAATCTTCGCGACAATCGGCTACAAAATGTGTCTCAATGGCGGCCTTGATTTCGTCCCGCACACGGCGAAAGACGTTCATGATCTCCTCTTCGGTCCCGTTGGCGTCGGCCGGGTCGTCGAAAGCAATGTGCAAGCGCTCGACGGGGCCGGGAAAAACTGGGCACTGCTCGGCAGCCGAGTCGCAGACGCTGACGATCAGGTCGGGCGGATTGCCCTCCAGCGGCAGAAACTCGGTGATCGACTTGCTCGTCTGGCCGCTGATGTCGATGCCGATTTCCCGCATCGCGGCAATCGCTAGCCGGTGGACGAATTCCGCTGGTTTTGCGCCGGCTGAGAGACTTTCGTAGCGGTCGCCGGCCAGATGTCTGAGCAACCCCTCGGCCATCTGGCTGCGGCATGAGTTTCCGGTGCAGAGAAACAAGACCCTCTGCCGTTTGTCGCTCATGCAAGCCGCCTCCAGGGAAGTTCGTAAAATCTTGGGTGGGAATGTGGTATTACAGACGTGGAATGATTATCCTCTACGCGCCTTCTGGAGTGCAACAGACTTGGGACGCGGCAGGGCTGGTCACGCAACGGGGGGCTGGCCCTTTGTCTTCAAGAGGGCTAGGCTCCGTTCCCTCGCTTGGCCGCGCCACCTGATGGGATGTTTTGCCGATTCGTGAAACCGAACGGCAAAATTTCGTTTGGTGGTTCAGGTTGTCGTTTCCAACGGATCAGCATCTTATCTGCTAGGCCATCATGCCGAGTTGAAACGATGCACTTGCCTTTCGGCGAAAACCCGCGGAAATCGGGCGCTGTCGAATTGTGTGTCCCGAGCTGTTGCCGAAACATCGGGCAGGAATGCCCGGCGACAGAGCAACACGACCTCGTCTCGATGCCGCCTGCGGCAGGGGGCGAGATAGGAAACAACAGGAAATAATAGAAGAGCCTTTTTGATCTATTGCTTAGGAGCAACGTGTCGATGACCCCTCATGAATTCTTCAAATTCGCCCAAGAGCACAAGGCCGAGATGGTCGACCTGAAGTTCACCGATCTACTCGGCACTTGGCAGCACTGCTCGTTTCCCGTCGAAGTATTGGACGAGGGGACGTTTGAGGACGGACTCGGTTTCGACGGGTCGTCAATTCGCGGCTGGCAGGGGATTGAGGCGTCGGACATGTTGGCGGTTCCCGATGCGGATACGGCTGCCATCGATCCCTTCTTTGCTGAGCCTACCGTAAGCGTGCTCGCAGACATTGTCGATCCAATCACTAAAGAACACTATTCGAGGGACCCCCGAAACGTCGCCAAGAAAGGGATCGCTTACCTGCAGCAGACCGGCATTTCCGATGTCTGCTTTGTCGGTCCTGAACCGGAATTCTTTATCTTCGACGACATTCGTTACGACTCCTCACAGCGGGGGGCCATGTACCAAATCGACTCGGTCGAGGGAGCCTGGAATACCGGACGCTCGGAAGAGCCGAATCTCGGCCACAAGCCCAATTACAAGGGGGGCTATTTCCCGGTCGCACCGCTCGACAGCTTCCACGATCTTCGCTCCGAGATGACCCGTGAGTTGCGGAAGCTTGGTATTGTGGTCGAAGCACACCACCACGAAGTGGGCACGGCCGGTCAGGCGGAAATCGACATGAAGTTCCAGCCGCTCTTGAAAATGGCCGACCAGTTTATGTGGTACAAATACGTCATCAAAAACGTCGCCAAGCGAAATGGAAGGTCCGTGACTTTCATGCCCAAACCGGTTTTCGACGATAACGGATCCGGCATGCACATCCACATGTCGCTGTGGAAAGATGAAAAGCCACTGTTCGGCGGCGACGGTTACGCCGGCTTAAGCGAACTGGCGCTCAACGCCGTCGGCGGACTTCTGAAACACGGACGGGCCCTGCTGGCCTTTGCCGCCCCGACGGCGAACTCGTACCATCGGCTAGTTCCCGGCTTCGAAGCTCCGGTGACGCTGGCCATCTCGCAGCGAAACCGATCGGCCGCTGTCCGCATCCCTATGTACTCACCCAGTCCGAAGGCCAAACGAGCCGAGTTCCGCTGTCCCGACCCCAGTTGCAACGGCTATCTGACGTTCACGGCCATGATGATGGCCATGATCGACGGCATCCAGAACAAGATCGATCCTGGCCAACCGCTGGATCGCGACATCTACGACATGACGCCCGAAGAGCTGGCCGAAACCGACACCACTCCGGCCTCGTTAGAAGAGGCGTTAAAGTCGCTGGAAACAGACAGCGAGTTCCTGACCAAGGGGGACGTCTTCACCGAAGACGTGATCTCGACCTGGATCGAATGGAAACGGACCGAAGAACTCGACCAGCTCCGCCTGCGTCCGCATCCCTACGAGTTCGATCTGTACTACAACTGTTAAGCGATCGAGAATCGATCATCAAGTTCCTGTGTGCGACCGTGGCGATGTTCTTCGAGCGGTTCTCTGGCAAGCTTCGCCAGCAAACCCTGTGAGCCATGAAACAGATCGCTCCAGCAACGCTCGAATTTTAACTCGTCTAGCAACCATCGGGCCAGCGCGTCCTGTTCGTCAGCAGGAAGGCTGGCTGGTTCGGAAAACGCTTGTTCCAGCAGTTTCATCATTTGTCATAGTACCCTTGAAAGTTATGGGGCATTAAGTTCACCTGAGTACTGCCGAATTCGACCCGGCGTTTCAATCTCTTGCCACCGGAAAATCTCGCGTATTGACCGTGATCCCACCGGGTTTGATGGCGTTCAAAACAGCGAGTCTGCCAGCAAAACTTCAGTGCCGGCCAGACCAAGCGAATAGAACAGCGTGATCTCCTCCTCGCTATCGCGGCCGGGAACCGTTCCGGTCACGATTTCGGCCAGATCGACGACGGAATCCACCAGCTTGGTCCCTTGCAAAATGAACTGCTCGCCGTATGCCTCCATTTGAGCCGGTGAGTCGGTCACCCGACGCTGTGCCCGCTCGGCGACGTCGAGGCTGAATTCGTGCCGATCTTTGAACTTCGGGCCGACGTTTTGGATGTGAACGCCCGGTTTCAGCCAATCGGCCTCGACGAGCGGTCTGCTGCTGGTTGTGCTCGCGATCAGCACGTCGGCATCGCGGGTGGCTTGTTCGGACGAGTCGACCGTGTGGATCTTCCGATTCAGCCGCTGCCCCATTTCGTCGGCAAATTGCTTGCGGCGTTCGGAGTTGCGACTATAAACCTTTATTGTCTCGAAATCGCGAACGCTGCTGGCCGCCTGCAACTGGGTCCGCGCTTGGAAGCCGGTGCCGATCATGCCCAGCACTTTGGCGTTGCTGCGGGCCAGGTATTTGACGGCCACGCCGCCGATGGCGCCTGTGCGAACCGCTCCCAGATCTGTTCCGATGACCAGACCTCGCAGCGCCCCATTCTTTCCGCTGAAGACGGCGGTAATCTCATCCCGATCGGGGGAATGCAACTGTTTCATATCGTAGACCCGAAAGCCGACGACGGGATCGGCTCCCTGCGTGGCGCCTGCCGTAAAGACCAGTTGTCCCGCTTGGAGCTGGCAGGTCATTCTCCCAGGAGCGACAAGCTCGCTGGCTGCTTTCTGCCGAAAAGCGTCCTCCATGCAGGCCACGGCGTCGGACATCTGCAGCACATCGGCAAGGTCCGAATCGGTGAGAATACGGTAGGGCATCAGCGGCCTCCCATCATCAATGGTGTGGCGGCAAGGGGCGGAATCTCTGTTCGCCAGCGATGGATGTTCTGTGTCTGTTCATTTTCGATTGATTCAGACTAGAATGTCGATATGTCCCAAGCAACCTACAAATCGGCCGGGGTCGACCTGGACCAATATCAGCAGGCGATGCGGAAACTGCCGCCGCTGCTGCAGAGCACGCATGCCGCCCAACAGGGCCGGGTGCTGGAACTGCCGGGCGGGTTTGCCGGACTGTTCCGGCTCGGCGGGGGAGGAAAAACTTATCACGACCCGGTTCTGGTCTCCGGAACCGACGGCGTCGGCACGAAGGTAAAAGTCGCGGCTATGGCCGGCGTGTACAACACCATCGGTATCGACCTGGTAGCGATGTGCGTCAACGATTGCCTCTGCCTCGGTGCCGAACCATTGTTCTTTCTCGATTATCTCGCTCTCGGCAAGGACGACCCGCCGTTGATCGCATTGCTAGTGGAGGGAGTCGCCCAGGGCTGCTTAGACGCGAAAATGGCCTTGCTGGGCGGCGAGACGGCCATCATGCCCGGCCTGTATGCTGCGGGCGATTTCGACCTGGCCGGCTTCTGTGTGGGCGTGGTGGAGCGCGACCGCATCGTCGACGGCTCGAACATTCAGCCGGGCGACGTGATCCTCGGTCTGGAATCGAGCGGGTTTCATGCCAACGGCTACAGCCTGATTTGCCAGATAGTCTTCGAAAAGGCCCGGCTCAGACTGGATGAAGCGATTCCAGCGGTCAAGAAAACCGTCGGTGAGGTGTTGCTCGAACCGACACGGGTTTACGCCGCCGCCGTTAGTGCCGTGATACAGCATCCGCGGGGCGTGATCGGCGTCAGCGGCATCGCCCACGTCACCGGCGGCGGACTGGCCGATAATGTCCAGCGCATTCTGCCCGATGGCCGGCGGGCCAACATCGACCGCACCAATTGGGACGTGCCTCCGATTTTCGGCTGGCTCGATGAGTTGGGTCACGTCGGCCGCGACGAAATGTTTCGCGTATTCAACATGGGCGTCGGTCTGGTGATGATCGTGCGGCCGTTGCAAGCTGGCAAGGTTAAAGAGCAACTGGCCGAGAAGGGTGTGCCGTCGTTCGTCATGGGTGAAATCGTCGAGGGGGAGAAAGGTGTTGAGTTCGTCGATTGAATGTGTGGGTTGAATTTGCAAGGGACCGCTAACCCGCGAGCGGCCGTAGTTCACTGACGACTGACCATTGCCCATGTCCGTTCATCCGAATTACTTCCGCGTGTTCACCACGTTTTTTCGCAACTCGTTGGTGCGGGAGATGACGTTCCGTGGAAACTTCATCATCACCGTGCTGACGCGGGCATTCTGGTTTGCGGCCCAGTTGACGCTGTTCGAGATCATCTACCGCAGCGTCAACGAGATCAGCGACTGGACCCGCTACGAGTACTTCGCCTTCATGGCGACCGGCATGCTGATCAACGCGATCGTGGAGACGTTCTTCATGCCCAACTGTGCCAACTTCAGCGAGCTGATTCGCACCGGGAACCTCGACTTCGCTTTGCTCAAGCCGATCGACACGCAGTTTCTCGTTTCCTTCGAGAAGGTGAACGTGGCGATGCTCAATCAACTGCTGCTGGCCGGTTCGCTGCTGGGATACTCGCTGTACCGGCTCGTTGGTGAGTCGCCCGAACGGTATCAGTTCGGTATGGCCGAGGTCGGACTGTACCTGTTGTTGTTGTCAAGCGGTGTCATGTTTTTCTACGGCCTGATGATTGCTCTGGCGAGCACCAGCATTTGGTTTGGCCGCAATCAGGGACTGTACGACTTCTGGTTCTACATCACCGTGTTCGCCCGGTATCCGCGGGGCATCTACCATGGCGACCCGAACTCGGAGGATTGGACGGCGGGCGACGTGCTGCAGGTTGCCTTTACGTATATCATTCCGATTCTGGTCGTCGTCACGGTCCCTGCACGCGTGCTGTTGACGAAACCGTTCGAGGAAGAGGCAATGCTGCCGCAGTTGACGTGGGTGGCGATTGCCGCTTCGGTGCTCAGCCTGCTCATTTCACGACGGATCTTCCTCTGGTCGCTCAAGAGTTACCGCAGCGCCAGTAGCTGATCCCAGGGAGCGGCTGAACATTAAGGGGGCCTCAGCGCCGCTCGTTGTCGTCGCCACTGGACTCAATGTCCTCATCTTCTTCTATGAAGAAGTCTTCATCACCCTGATTCTGATCCTCGAGGACTTCGGTCTCCGTGTCGTCGGATTCCGGTTCAAACTCTTCGGCTGCTAGGTCTTCCCCGAAATTCTCTGCCTGCTCGACGATGGCTGAAAGCTCTTCCGATGCGGTTCTCTTCTCTTCAGAGCCTTCTTCCTCGTCCTCTGTTTTACCTTTTGGAATGAACACGAGGATGCCCACCGGCGCCAGCGCTACCAAGGCGCTGACCAGCAGTGTCAGCCCGGAGAGAACCAGCAGCATCCCGCTCAGGTCACTCGAGCGTTGCAGGAAGTTCATCACCATCAAAACGGTGAGAAACGCACCGGGAATGGCGATGATAAGCGATACGAGTACCAAACCTGTTCTGTTCACGGTGATTCTCGACTTTCGGTGTTGAGTATTCGCTCGGTGGGCGTTCAGCGACGCATAACTCTTGGTTCCGCCGCTCGGCAAGCCACCTTACTCCATACTAAAACTCTGCATGAACCGGCCGCAAGACCGGTCGCGTAAAAACTTGGAAAAGCCCGGACTAAAGCCGTACCGAGCCAATGGGCCGATCTGCTGGATTTCAACGTCCTCTTATGGCACTATGGCCCTTGTTTTGAGGGGATACTTGGTCTGTCGCCGGGATGCAAGATGTCCATCAGAGAATGGGATCGTCTTAACCGAGACATCATCGGCTGCGAGCGTTGTCAGCGGCTGCGCGAACACTGCCGAATGGTTTCTCAGGAAAAACGCCGGGCATATCGCGATTGGGATTATTGGGGCCAACCGGTCCCGAACATGGGCGACTGCACGGCGCGGCTGCTGATTGTGGGACTGGCACCGGCGGCGCACGGCGCCAATCGAACCGGCCGCATGTTCACTGGTGACCGCAGTGGCGACTGGTTGTTTAGCGCCCTGCACAAAGCTGGCTTCGCCAATCAGCCGTTTGCAACCGACCGAAACGACGACCTGGTGCTGACCGACTGCGTCATCACCGCCGCCTGTCACTGTGCGCCGCCGGCCAACAAACCGACCCGCCAGGAGATCGTCAACTGCTCTGACTGGTTCGACCGCACCATCGCGTTGCTACCGGTGCGGGTCTTTCTGGCACTGGGGCAGATTGGCTGGAAGACGGTCGTCGACAAATCCCGATCGGCCGGCTGGTATCACGGCCGGGTTCCGAAGTTCGGCCACGGCGAAACGGTTGAGTTTGAGAACAATTGCTGGTTGGTCGGCAGCTACCATCCCAGCCAGCAAAATACGTTTACAGGTCGGCTGACTGAGGAGATGTTCGATCGGATTTTTCAGCAAGTCCACGAATTGCTGGGCGCGAAGGGCTGAGCGAGTCATCTCCCGGTCACGAAGATTCGGCGGCGCCAGTTCCGAGGGCCTGTCAGTACGTGTCCACGGTTCAGCGCAACAACCCGGCGACCACGTCTCCCGTCGGAACAAGCCGATGCGGGCGGTCGAGCCGGTCGTGAATCTCCAGGTCGTTGGGGATGCCGAGCGTGTGGTAGATGGTCGAAACAATGTCGCCCGGAGTTAGCGCATCGGCGGCCGGAAAGGCGCCGGTCCCGTCGCTGGCTCCGTAGATCAGCCCCGGTTTCATCCCGCCGCCCACCAGCATTAGGCTGTAACAGAAATTCCAGTGATCTCGACCGGCATTCTTGTTGACTTTGGGCGTCCGGCCGAAATCGCCCAGCACAGCCACTAGCGTCCGCTCGAGCAGATGACGGTCGGCCAGATCGGTGATCAAGCTGGCACAGGCCGCATCGAACTGCGGCAGCAGCGTCTGTTTGAGCTTGTTGAAGTTGTTGCCGTGCGTGTCCCAGGTTGCGTTCGCATCTGGTGCCCAAGAGATAGTCACGAACCTGGTACCTGACTCGATCAGACGCCGGGCTAGCAGCACACTTTGACCATAGCGGTTTCGCCCGTAAGAATCGCGAACAGAAATCGGCTCTTCCGAAAGCCGGAATGCGCCCTGTGTGATTTCCGAGGTCAGCAGCTCGAGCGACCTGTGTTGAAATCCGGACATGGCATCGACGGCTGCCCGGTCGGGTCCTTCAGACAAGCTGCGGTCCAACTGTTGAAACAGCCGGCGGCGATCCGCCAGACGCCCGGCCGAGACACCGGCAATCAGGGTGAGTTCGGGAATGCGGAACTCGACCGAATTGGGATCGCGAAGCACAAACAGCGGATCGTGAGATCGTCCCAGATATCCACCGAAGAAACCGGGCTGAGGCGGGCCTTTGGCGCCCTCCTTGGTGATGTAAGGCATGTGTACGTTGGAGGCAATCGGCTTCTTCGGCGGCTGCAACATCGCCAGGACCGAACCCGGTGTAGGATTGTCGTCGGGACGGGCACCGCCTCCTTTTTCGCCCCGGTCGTGGCCGGTCATGGCGGCATAGACGGCAGCTGCGTGCGAATTGTTCACGCTGTGGTGCATCGACCGCACCACGGTCGCCCGATGGACTTGCCGGGCCAACCGCGGAAGATGCTCGCACATCTGGTAGCCGGGAAGTGACGTGGCGATCGGCTTGAACTCGCCGCGGATGCCCTCGCCAGCCTGGGGCTTCATGTCCCACATGTCGTGGTGACTGGGGCCGCCGTTGAGAAAGATCAGCACGCAGGCATCGGCCGCTGCTCGGAACTTCCTGCCGGCGGCACGCGATTCGCTTTCCAGCAGCCTCGGCAACGACAGGCCGGTCAGCCCCAGTGTGCCGACCTGAAGCATGCGACGTCGACCGATCCCCGCCATGTGACCACGATTGTCAAAACAAAGACGAGCATTGACTGTCATCGCGAGTGCTTTCGAGATCGATTTCGCTGACAGCAGCCGGCGATGATTGTGGCGTTGTTCCCAAACCCGCGAAATCAGCCGGAAGAAAAAACAGGCCAGCCACGAAAGTATTGTAAAAGAACAGGCCGAGGCGATGCAATTGCGAGCGTCAAACGCAGCAAAGATATATCGCCGTTCTGGCGCGATGCTGGCCTGGTCTGGCCGTACCAATCGGCCGGGTCAATTGGCCGTGATGACTGCAATCGCTTCTTCGTGGACAAGCGGTTGGTTCATGTGATCGGCATCAACCTGAATTTTGAGCCGGGCTTCACCCGACCGAACCGCTTTGAGAACAATGGTCACCACAGTGTCATTCCGCGCGTCGAGGGTGCTGACCGCCGCAAAGCGGAGTTCGCGACCGGCTTGCACCGGTTTGGCCGCACCCGTCGCCTGCAGAAACTGCAGTTCGTTGGGAACGCTGATCCGGAGCGTCACGTTCGATGCTTTGTCGGAGCCTCTGTTGCGCACGCGGATCTGTAATGAGACGGTTTCACCAACAGCCACCGGGCCGTTCACGCCGTGGACGTCGGTTGCCAGCGCTGCCAGTCCAGCCAATGTCGTCTGCGAGCTGAGATTCGTCTGACTTCCGGAGCCGTCTGTTACGGTGATGAGACTGGTCATAGTGCCGGATCGTCGAGCCACGAATTCCACCTGAACCTCTTGCGCCTCCTTGGGACCAAGCCGGTCGATCTCCCAGGCGACGGTTCGTTTGACGCCGTCGTATTGACCGCTGTGAGAGGCTTTCACGA
>CAUZTK010000144.1:0-9503 GCA_963582395.1 Planctomycetota bacterium
TATTCCTGCTCGGCTTTCTGACGAAGCGAGTCGACGGCCGGGCCGCCGTCATCGCCACGGTGACGACTGTGGTCTCGGTCTGCGGCTGGTTATTCATGGACACCGAATTTGCAAAGAGCCTCCTCCCGAGACTTGCTGCGGCCATGCCCAATAACTACTGGGTGAGCACCTTTGCCAATCTCTTACTGTTCGGAGTGGCCTACGGCGTGAGCCTGTTGATCGGCAGCCGGTATGGTCGCGATCTCACCGGTTTGACGATCTGGTACTCCGGATCTCCCATCGAAAAAGGTCAAGCCGACGTCGTTGACAAGAGCTGATCGGGGTGCAGAATTTGGATCCCAAACCGACAAGTTGTGTTCTTTGCTGGCTAGCACGCAACTTTTCAGTCTGTTTTATTATTCGCCGCTTTTGGATAAGCCCCGTACGTAGTTCCGTTGGCTGGGGACTGTGCGGCAGGCAGTCCGAAAGAGCCGGACCTACCACAAAGGCCTACGCTTACGAATGCTGCAACAGCTCGGTGACGATGCGGCCTGGTTGGCCGTCGGTTAGGGTTTGTTCGCGGTTGTTGCGGCGGTAGACGAGCCGCTCGTGATCCAGCCCGAACAGATGCAGCAGCGTGGCGTGGTAATCGTAATGATTGACGACGTCAACGGCCGCTTTGTGGCCGAACTCGTCGGTCTGGCCGTGGACGTATCCACCGCGGAATCCACCGCCGGCCAGCCACATGCTGAAGCCGTAGGTGTTGTGGTCCCGGCCGATTTTATCGCGGCCGGTATCGTTTTGAATGACGGGAAGGCGTCCCATTTCACCGCCCCAATGTACGACGGTCGTCTCCAGCAGTCCGCGGGCTTTGAGATCGCTGACCAGCGCGGCTGAGGGCCGATCGATCTTTTGACAGGCGGCCGGCAGCGACCTGAAAATTCGGCCGTGATGGTCCCAAAGCTGATTCTCCGTAAAGACCTGCACGAAGCGGACGCCCCGCTCGATGAGCCGGCGGGCGATCAGGCAGCGGCTGCCGAACTCCCGCGTCGCCGGATCGTCAATCCCGTACAGTTTTTGTGTGGCTTTGGTTTCGCTGCTGAGTTCGAGCGCTTCTTTGGCGGTTAACTGCATGCGGGCGGCCAGTTCGTAGCTGGCGATGCGGGCCTGCAGATCAAGATGGCCCGGCCGTTCTTCAAGGTGCCGTCGATTCAGTTGTTTCAGGAAGGTCAGCGATCGCTCTTGAGCGGCCCCCTTCAGATGCGGGGGCGGGACGAGGTTCGGAATGCGGGGCTCGCGGGGCCGAATGACGGTCCCCTGATATAGCGCCGGCATCCAGCCGTTCGACCAGTTGTTGTAGCCGTCGACCGGCAGCCGACCGGGGTCGATCATCGCCACGTAGGCTGGCAGGTCCTGAGTTTCAGAACCGAGGGCATAGGTCAGCCAACTGCCCAAGGTGGGCCGTCCCCCAAGTATGTGGCCCGTGTTCAACGCGCGGATCGACTGGTTATGGTTGTTGACGCCGGTTCGCATCGAGCGAATGAGGGTGATGTCGTCCGCGACGCTGCCCAAGTTTGGCAGCAGCTCGGACAGTTCCATGCCGCACTCGCCGTGTTTTCTGAACTTCCAAAAACTGGGCAGCACCTTCGTGCTGGCCTCGTTAACGCTATCGTATTTGATTTTGCCGGGAAACGGCTTTCCTGCGTATTTGGCCATCTCGGGCTTGGGGTCGAACATATCGATATGGCTGGGACCGCCCTGCATCCAAAGCGAAATCATCGCGTGGGCCCGCGGTTCGGTGTGCGGCGGTTTCGGTTTCAGGTCGAACGTTTTCGGTTCCAGTTCCGGCTGCTGCGGAGCAGCCAGCAGCCCCTTCTGATTCAGCAGCCAGCTTAGCGCGACACCGCCGATGCCCATGGCGTTGCTGGCCAGGAAATGTCGGCGGGACGAACAGATTGGATGACCATGCGGCATGATGTCGGTTTCCTTAGTTCAACCGTTTGATCCAAGCAGATCGTATTCCCAGCGGCCAGATAGCTCCCAGCTTCGATGCAGACGATAGCGGCAACCAAGAATCTTCGATTGTTGAAATCCGTCGGCATCAGTCGAGACAGGCTCGAATCCGTGTTGGCTGCGAGAATGGATCTGAAACAGCAACTGCTGACCTCGCGCGTCAATCAACCAGAACTCCCGGATGCCTGCTCGGAAATAGGCTTGCGGCAACCGCTGGGTGTCCTTGACGACAGAGTGATCACTGACAATTTCGACGATTAAGTCCGGCGCCCCTTCCAACTCGAAGTATCGGCTCGACTCAGCGGTAACTTTGGGAACGAGACGAACAGATGTATTCGAAACCGAATCACGCGACACAAACACAATGTCCGGCTCGGCGGATAATCCGGCCTGCACGCAAGAAACCCGTGACCTGTCGCTCAGCAGATCGCCGAGTTTTTCCCGTTTGATCCGTTGGGCAAGGCTTCGAACGAGTTCTGTTTTCAATGTGCCGTGGCAGTAAAGGTCTTCAGGCGACATGTCGACCTCGATCCGTCTGGCGATGTAGTCGATTCTGCCACAATCAGGGAAGGATTCCGAAAGCGCCCAACGGCGAAAGTCACCCAGCGACCGGAGATTCGTCGGAATCTCGATCTGCTCTTCAAAGATCACAGCGTTTGTCATCGAAGCGTCTCGGCGTGACTCAGCAGGCCCGCTGCCGGGCCTGGAAATCTTAATACCGGTTCAATCAACATATAGAAAGGCGTTGGAGCTGATCAGCATTTGGCAGAAGCTGGCCAGCGCCTGCAGCCGCGGATCATTCGCGGCATCGTCGTCGAAGATGGTGCAGACGCCCCATTGGTCGACAATCGTCGCGTTGGGGCTCGCTTTGAAGAGCAAAACGTAGAAGGTTTCATCTCCCTCGAAGTCGTTGTCGCCGTTGATTGTCACCTGCACCTGTTGCGTAAGCGGTCCGGTTGGTGTGAAGGTCAAAGTGGTCGTCAGCAGTTGATCGAAATCGGGGGCCCCCGCGGCCACTCCCGCTGTGGCCGAAATGTTACTCGTCGAGACCTGCACGGTGACGTTGTCCGGCCCGAGGGGGGGATCGGAAATCGTCACGGTAAACGTGGCGACCGATGAATCACCGGTATTGCCTTCCGGATCGACGGTCACGTCGTCGATGGACAGACGTGGCAGGTCGTCGTCGATTCTGGGGGGCGGTTTTTCTTTATCGTTTTTGGGGGACGGTTTTTCTTTGTTGTTGTTTTCGGTTTCCTTCGAGCGGACGGAGCGAAAATGCTCGGTTTGTTCCGCGAGAAAAGTCGCTGCTTCGCTGAGCTCTTCTTCGTTCGGCTGCCGGGCGAAGGCAAGCTTCCAAGCATGGGCGATCTGTGCACGCGGATCGTCTCCCGCTTCTCTGAGGATGCGGCGAGCGAAATGCTCGGACTGCGTAACCGCAAAGACGTTGTTCATCAGCATCAGCGCCTGCGGCGACACCGTGGAACGGGCGCGGACCTCGCAATTGGGATCCATTCGCGGTAGGTCAAAGGTGTCGAGAAAGGCCAATGGGCGGCTGCGGATGACCTGAACGTAAACGCTCCGCCGGAACTGCTCATCTTGCATCGGGAGAGCAAATCCCGGTCGGCCTTGTCTGGTGCTTGCGATGCCAATGACAAACTGCCCGACCCGATCGGTCATCACCGAGACCGGAGGACCGAACGGCTTGAGGTTCAGCTTGCCGCTGACCGCCAGAATCGAATCGCGAATTGCTTCGGCTTCCAGTCGGCGAAGCGGCATGCTGCCCAGCAGCCGGTTGTCTGGGTCGATTTTGTCATGCTTCGGATCGCGGCGAAGCTGCTGTCGATAGGCCGTGGATGTCATGATGAGCTTGTGCAGCCGTTTCAGATTCCAGCCACTTTGCATGAATTCTTGTGCGAGCCAGTCGAGCAGTTTGGGATGTGTCGGACGCTCGCCCAAAGCGCCGAAATCTCCGGGCGAGGGGACAATCCCCCGACCGAAATGATGCATCCAGATACGATTGATCAGCACGCGGGCGGTCAGGGGATGCGAGCCGTCGGTCAACCATTTTGCATACGCCATACGGCGGCCGGTGGTGGAGCGGGCGGGGTCGTCAATTGTTAGATCGCCCGACGAGCCGGGCGATGTCAGGATGGTCAGCCCGGCCGGTTTCACCTCTTGTTTCGGCTGCTCAAAGTCACCCCGGTCAAACACGTAGGTCGTCGGCACCTGGCCGGGCAGTTCGGTCAGGGCCCGCACGAATTCTTCCTTGAGTATTGTGGCCCGGACTTGTGCGGCCTCGGCGGCGATTTTTTTCAATTTGTCGGCCGCTTTGCTGTCGTACAGGTACAGCGTCCCGGCGGTCACGTTGATGCTGGGATGTTCCTTCAACAGCTTCTGCTGCTCGGGCGTTCGTTTCTTGGCGGGAGTGTCGTAGGCAATACGAATCGTCTCGCGTAGATCTGCGGGCAATTTCTCCAATTCCCGATCTAACGTTCGTTGAATGTATTCCTGCTGCTTTTTCGAACGGTGCTGGTCAATTTTTTTCGCCTCGACCTCAACGAGTGCCGCTTGTTGACGATCGGCGTCGGTGTACAGCGAAATCAACCGATCCTGCGGTTTCCGCCAGTTTTTCCAGTCGTAGGCCGGTTCGAAGATGGCGCGCAAGCTATAGTAGTCGGTCTGCGGAATCGGATCGTAGCGGTGATCGTGACATTGGGCGCAGCCCACCGTTAACCCCAGCAGCGATGTCGTCACGATCTTAATGGTCTCGGCGACCACCGCGTTACGGGCCGTATTGACATCGTCGCCGTCGGAGCCGGTCCCGTCAGGCGCCATCCGCAAAAATCCGGTCGCGATCAGTTTTTCCGCCTGATCAGCGGTGAGGTTCTTGTACGGCGGTGAGAGCATTTCGTCGCCGGCCAACTGCTCCTGAATGAACCGGTCGAACGGCTTGTCAGCGTTGAACGACTGGATGACGTAGTCTCGATATTTCCAAGCGTGTTTTCGCAGAGGGTCTAGGTTGTTGTAGCCTTCCGAGTCGGCATAGCCGGCCACGTCGAGCCAGTGCCTGCCCCACCGTTCCCCGTAGTTCGGAGTGTTCAGCAAACGGTCCACCAGCCGTTCGTAGGCGTCCGGCGACCGATCTGAGAGAAAGAGTTGCACCTTGTTTGGGGTGGGCGGCAAACCAGTCAGATCAAAAAAAACGCGGCGAATCAACGTCCGCTTGTCGGCATCGGCCGAAAACGATAATCCCCGCTCTTCCAGCCGGTCGAGCAGAAAAGCGTCGATGGGAGTGCGGAGCCGCCCAGCATGCTGCGGCTGCGGAACCTGGGGTCTTCGAATTGGTTGAAACGCCCAAAACTCGCGGTCGTCCGCCGTGATCAAAAAACCCTTGCCGACTTCTTCCGGTTCCGGTCGGTCCGTTTTTGCGCCGGCGGTGATCCAAGCCCGGATGATCGAGATCTCCTGGGCGGTGAGTTTCCGCGTGTCTTCTCCCGGCGGCATTTCGCCATCGCTGATCCGCTGAAGAATTAAGCTCTGTTTCGGCTTGCCGGGAACCAACGACGGTCCCGATTCGCCCCCCTTGGCAATCAGCCGACGCAAACGCAGATCGAGCCCGCCTTTGTGCTCATCCGATTCACCGTGACACTGGAAGCAATTGGCTTTCAGAATCGGCCGCACGCTGCGTTCGAACATCGGCACATTCTTCGTTTCGGCCCCTTGCCCCGCAAACAGCGGTAGTGCGATCCAGCAAACCGAAAAGGCAAGAACTAGACTTTGACAGGCAGAACGCGTCATGCGGTCATCCTCGGTGACTGAACGCGACCAACGGTCTCTTTTCATCTCTATTTATACCTATTTATGCAAAATATTTCAATTGCCCTCGAAACAGCGTACCTCGTGTCAGGGGCGTCGTAGATTTGCGGCGCGGCTCGACGCTTGTAGCCAGAATGATTTTTTAACAGGCTGCTTACATCGAATCGAAACGGCATCGTTACTGCGACTGCTGCAGAAATTGGCGGGCCGAGTCGATGAGCAATCCCTTGACGAAAATCCGTTGTGTCACGTCGCCGCCAACGTGTCGGCCAGCCTTGCGGATGCGGTTGTGCACGTCTTCCATCACCTTCAGCACCTCCGGGCAATTGGGTTGACCGGGGTAACCCAGCCCCTGTGCAAAGTCGTTCGGTCCGATGCTGAAATAGTCGATGCCGGGGACGCTGAGAATCTCTTCGAGGTTGTTGACGACACCGGCATCTTCCAGTAGCGCGCCGACCGACATGTTCTCGTTGCACTGTTGATAATACGCCACCTTGTCGGTCAGCTCGAAGTCGTAATCACAGCCACGATTCCCACCGAAGGACCGTTCACCCAACGGTCCGAAGTAGCAAGCTTTGACCAGTTGCTCGGCATCGGCTTTGGTGGTGATGTGTGGCCCGAGTATGCCCTGAATGCCGCGGTCGAGGTACTGCAAGATCGTCGACGATTGAATGTTCGGGACGCGGGCAATCGGCGTGCAGTCGACCAGTTCTGCAGCACGGCAGTGTTCTTCAATCTGTTCCAGTCCGAACGGTCCATGTTCGCCGTCGAGCCAGACGAAGTCGAAGTTTAATGGACCGAGAATCTCGATGATGTGCGTGGATGGGAAATTCAAGTTGTAGCCTCGGGCGACACGTCCCTCGCGGATGGCGGCTTTCACACGGTTCTGCTGCTTCATGGTTACGGTCCTTCCTGATGAATATTGAGCTGCCGATCGCGGACCGGCGTGATCTCAAAACCAGCCCGCCGCACCAACAAGGGCCCTCGGCAGCGTTTCGGACGAGTGGGTCCTTGATCAGTTTGATGATCAATCAACCATCAACCGCTGATTGGGCTGTGACTGATCTTTGAACCCCTGTGATTGTAGCATGAAGCCGAGTTGGCCTGCAGGACCCGCCCGCGTCAATCGAGCAAGGTAGGGCCGGCTTTGACGGCCACCTGGATCGTTCGAAGTACCGTGCGGGTCCCCAACATCTGTCGGCCGGCAGAGCCGGCCCTTCTCGACTCGGCTGGTTACGTCACTCGTTTGGAGCGTTGTTTCCGTTTTCCTGAACGCCTTCTGGTGGAATTCGAGATCGGATTTCTGCGGATACGTTCTTGAGCGACCGTCGCGAAATGAACCAAAGTAGCCCGAGAGTGATTCCGACAACGTACCCCACCTAAGTGAAAATTACGAAGACGTAAAACGTGCGATCATTATCAATATTGGCTGTGGCGAGCGAGAAGGAAAATGAAATCGCGATGCAGAGCACCGCAATCGCGAGATTGAGAAAGATGGATTCAGGCGAACCACGTTCAAGTGCATCCAGAACGGCCTCAGTAATTTCGAATATTCGGAGTTTGTCGAGGCGAACTCGGTGTATCGCTGGATCGAGTTGAGTTCGGCGTCTGGCCATTACGCCCCCTGGAGTACACGCGCGGAAGCCCGAACGGTGCCCGCGTATCCGCCCAAGTCAATCACGACGTGCCAATGGCCCTTGTGAGGGGCGGCAAGCTTAATTGGCGACGTTTTCGCCAAGCCACCGTGGTAACGGTGTTTCTCGCCACTCTTGTAGAGCAAGAAGTTTGAGTCATCGAGGAGGCGAACGTTCGCCTCCTTGTCGAGTGTCACCTCAACAATATTGTTAGCAGACAACTCGAATTCGTAATGCAGGAAGTTCATGGTTGACTGCAACTTGTTTACGAAATAGGGTCGATTTTCCGGCCACCTCGATCGTTCGAAGTATCGCGCGGGTTCCCAACATTCGTCGGCCGGCAGAGCCGGCCCTACTCGGCTCCGTGTTGCAACCTTTAGTGCTTCCATTGCGACGGTAGTGTCCTCACTTTCAGTATGGTTGAGGTTTGTTTGTAGTTCTCGGTAACCGTCACCTCCGTCGGATCAAACACTAGCGTGTTTTCGGTCACAGGATCGACAACCAACTGCTTGTCACTAGTGGATAAATTGAATTGGGTAATGAGCAATGATTGAAGTCGGTCCTTCGACCCGTACTCAACATCCTTGAGTGCTTTGTCCTCTGCGAGTGTCTTCCTATCATGGAGTACAGACTCTGAGTACCGCATCACATCATTGTCGGCAAGTTTCGCACAGTTCTGACAAAGCCAGATTCCGTTGTCCAGCTCGCGCCTGGCTTCTGGCGTCAACGTCTCGTTGAACCGAGGTCCTTCGTACGCTGCTGCCGTGATGTGCGCAGCAACGCCGATGTTGAGTGCCTTCTCACTCACCGAATGTGGTCCACTCGTATGGCGCCGGCAATCCGGGCTCGAACAACGGTAACCTACCCGCTTTGCAAGCGTATTCTTTGTGGCTGATGTGAAGTCGTCTCTCATGTTAAGCGACTTCTAACTTGTTTATAGACTGTTTCCGTGGATCACCTGTCGGCCGCACATTTGCAGGCGATCGCGTAGGCACTGAATTGCTCTAAGTCGCGTTTTATCAAGTTCTTGGTGCTCTTTCACGCCATTTCCGATGGGAGATATGGTTTCCGTGAATTACCTACTACTGCCGGGCAAGCGGCCGAGTAGGTTCATCGGAATGCGGGTGCTGCGCCTCCACGATGCACGACATGCGCGTCAATGGAGTCACGCTTGCTCGAGATCGAATCCTCGCGCCAGCTCTTGATCCCATTCCTCGAGCAGCGGCCAATCGACGGCACATGTCCCGAAATCTGCCATGTGCTGGTACTGCTCCAGCCGGCTGATGGCGCGCTTCAGCAGCTCGTTATCTTTACGAAAAATGGGGCCGTGGCTGGGGAGCAGCCATTGCACGTCGCTGTCCTGAATCCGCCGTAGGGAGACTATAAAGTCAGGAATGTCCGAGCCGTGGTGGGCGTCAATATTACCTACGCAGCCGTCGCGGTAGATGTTGTCGCCGGAGAAGAGCAGTTTGCCGAAGCGGAACGCCAGTTGGCCGTTGGTATGACCGGGTGTGTGCCATACTTCGAGCTCGACGTCGCCGACCTTCAGCGTGTCGGATTCGCCAATAGCGCGATCGAGCTTGATGATCGGCAATTCGATGGAGATGCCCTGCGCGGAAATCTCGGCGTATGTCACAATGCGGTCCCCGGCGGCCAACAGACGAAGGGCCTCTTTGTGTCCGACCGTTTCAGCCGACGGCAGCAGTTCCTTGGCCTTTTTCATTCCTTGAATGTGATCGACGTCGGCATGAGTGGCCACGAGGTATTTACACCGGGAGAGTTGAAAATCCATTTGTCGGATGAGTTCGACGATTTCCGAGACGGTGTCTTCGTAACCGATGTCGATCAGCAGCCAGTCGTTTTCGTCGAACACCAGGTAGACGCAGCATCCCAGTCGACGGCGGGCCTGATTATTCATCTCGATGACGTGCGGAAAAATTTCACGCCGCGGTATCATGGTGTGGAACTTCCTGGCAATCTAATTGAGATGTGGTTTGACTCTGCGACCGGAAAGACCGTAAGGCGAAGACGCCCGCGAGAACCCAGCCTGCCGGTTCGTTC
>CAUZTK010000145.1:0-9475 GCA_963582395.1 Planctomycetota bacterium
TACAAAACTTATTGCAATTCAACAGGACTCTGATGTTGCGGATTTAGTGTCGAAATTCGGTGGAAATTTGGCTCTTGGCTGTTGTCAAGGCGGCCGGTAATTGACAGTCGATTTGAGAGCAGCAGTTTGTCCACAAATTGGTTTGACTTGAACTGATACGTTACTGACAAGTTATGTGATAGTCTCGCCGTCAACGGTGCGGAGCCTGCAGTGAATTTGCGTCAGCAGTTGGCGGATCGCAGGGTCGCTGTGGATGAGTTGTTTCACCCGATTGCAGGCGTGTGCAACACTGCTGTGATGCCTGCTGTCGAAATAGGCTGCGATCTCTGCTAACGATAAATTGGTGAGGTTACGTGCAAGATGCATGGCACAATAACGCGCCAGCAAGACCCGCTGTGTTCTGTCGTGGGCGCGAATTGTGTACAGTTTAACGGCAAGCTGCCGGGCGACAGCCTGTGTGATTTCCGGGAGTGACGGAACGTGAGGTTTGACGTCCCGGGTGAGGTACTGTTGAGTCAAACGAAGGCTGATATTTGTCTTCGCCAGGCGGGCGGATTGTTCAAGTTGGATGACACTTGCCAGCAGTTCGCGCGGCGAAACCGGGAGTTCCTCAGAGAGAAGCCGGGCAACATCTGTAGATATAGGGATTTGGCACATCCCGGCAAAGTGCTCGATCAGCCGAATCCGGCTTGAGCGACCGGGAAGTCTGATGCCGACGGACACGCCGCCGCGGCAGCGGTTGATAAGTCTCGAGATCGTGCCTGGCAGTTCACCGGGTGAGCAATGGCTTGTTATCAGAACTTGTCCGCCGGTGGAGAGGATTTTATCCAAGACGAATGTTAATTGGTGCTGACTTTCGATGCGGTTCCCAAGTGCGCTTAAGTCTTCGCAAACAAGCGTGTCGAGTTCTCGGTAGCGCTTCTGGAACTCACTGATGCTGCGTTGATGGGAAGCTTCCGCCAGTTGAGCGGAGAAATCGCTGGCGGTGGTGTGCAGCAATCGGATGTTTTCGTTTCGGCGGAATTCATTGAGAACAAAGTGTCGAGCGAGGTGAGATTTACCTGTTCCGGGTGGTCCGAAGATGAACACGAGCCGGTTCAAGTGTCGAGCGCGGTGCGCACCCAGTAGAGTGACGGTGCTATAGGCGAAGCGATTTTCCTGCAGCACCAGAAACGGTTCAACCGCAGTGCGTGCGGAATAAATCGAGCGGCTGGGCTGCGTAGGCATTCTTTCCAACCTCCGTGTCGTGGCTGTCGATTTGGCGTCGTTGGTTTCGAGCCAGAGTCGAGCGGGTCATCTATTATGAATTATACCGTCGCCTCGGCGGTTTGTCGCAATCGTAGGACGACTCTCGAAATCCGCTGAACTGCTTCATCGATCTCCGCAATGCTGTTTTCGGGACCGACCGAAAAACGAACCGATGACTGAGAGACTTCAGGGGGGCAGTTCATCGCGATGAGCACAGGTGCCGGCTCGGCAGAACCACTGGCACAGGTGCTACCCAACGAACAGGCAATTCCTTCCAGGTCGAGCGACACCAACAGTGCTTCACCGTCGAGTCCGGGAAAGGCTATGTTCAGAGTGTTCGGCAACCGGTGATCACGTGATCCATTAACAACCACCGGCGCACAAGTTTCCGAGAGTCCCTGCTGCAGCCGGCCACGAAGTGCCGTGATTGTGCGAATGCGTTCATCGCGGTTGTCGTTCCAGATTCCCAAGGCCTTCGCCATGCCTGCAATGAGTGCGACCGGTTCCGTTCCCGGTCGGCGACTTGCCTCCTGGTGTCCGCCGAATTGCAACGGTTCGAGCTGCATTCCGTCGCGCAACAACAGGGCGCCGATACCTCGAGGTCCGTGGAACTTATGCGCCCCCAAACACAGTGAAGCGACGCCGAGGTCGTGGAAATCGACCGGGATCTTTCCGACCGCCTGAACGGCATCGAGATGAAAAGGCAAGCCGCGTTGTCGACATCGCTCGGCGAGCGGTCCGACGTCTTGAATGACGCCTGTTTCGTTGTGCGCCAAAATCAGAGTGACGAACTTGGTCTCATCCCAGGGAAAACGGTCGTACTGCTCGGGAACGAGTCGACCTTCCGAGTCGACCTCCAGCGTGTGCAGTTTCCAGCCGATTTTTTCCAGCCGGCGGCACGACTCTAAGGTCGCCGGGTGTTCGCCCGCGGTCAGCAGAATGGTGCCCGGTTTCGCCCCCGTCAAGCCGAAGACCGCCATGTTGGTCGATTCGGTCCCCCCGCTGGTGAAAATCACCTCGTCGGGCTGACAGCTCAGGATCGAAGCCATCGACTCGCGCGAGTCTTCCAGGACTCTTCGGGCCGCCCGCCCCGGCGCATGCCGGCTGCCCGGATTGGCGAAGCTGTGCTTCAGATGATAGGCCACCGTTTCGGTGACCTCGGAAAATGGCCGCGTGGTGGCGTTGTTGTCGAGGTAAATGTGGCGTCGTAAGTCAGACATTGTAAGAGTGCTCCTCCCCTTGACGAAGGGGACCAGAAAATCCGCTCGTTCATGTCTTGTCGATCAGCTCGACAATGGCTCTGCCCACCTCCTCTGTGCTCGCGGAGCCGCCTAGATCGGGTGTCCGCGGACTGCCGGCTGCCAGCAGAACGGCGACCGATTGGCGGATTGCACCGGCAGCGTCACTAAGCCCGAGATGGTCGAGCAGCATGCCGGCCGAGAGGATCGCCGCCAGCGGGTTGGCAATTCCCTGGCCGGTAATGTCGGGGGCCGATCCGTGGACCGGTTCGAACATACTCGGGTTATTGCCGGTGGGGTCGATGTTGGCACTCGGGGCCAATCCCATGCTGCCCACAATGATCGCGGCCAAATCGGTCAGAATGTCGCCGAACAAATTGCTGGCGACGACGACGTCGAACGATTCCGGCCGGCGGACGAACTCCATGACTGCCGCGTCCACCAGCAGCGATTCAGTTTTGACGTCGGGATACTCGCCGGCTATTTCGGCGAAGACTTCGTCCCACAGCACCATGCCGTAACCTTGGGCGTTACTTTTGGTGACCGAGGTCACCCGCTTCCGCGGACGGGTTTTCGCCTTCTCGAACGCCGCCCGAATGATCCTCTCGCATCCGCGGCGGGTGAAGAGGGATGTCTGGACGGCGACCTCGTCGCTTTTGTGTTGGTAAAGGCGTCCGCCGAGATTGGCATATTCACCTTCAACGTTTTCCCGAAAGACGAGAATGTCGATCGAGCCCGGCCCTTTGTCTCTCAGCGGGCTCTCAACGCCGGCATACAGATACGCCGGTCGCAGGCAGACACATTGATCGAACCGCCGGCGAATCGGCAGTAACAGGCCACCCAGGGTGATGTGGTCCTGCACGTCGGGGTGGCCGACGGCGCCCAACAGAATCGCATCGTGTTCGGCAAGACTGTCGAGATAGTCATCGGGCGCCATCCGGCCTTGTTCGAGGTAGAAGTCGGTTCCCCAGGGGTAATGCGCCCAGCGAAATTCCACGTCGGAGAGCGGAGCGGCTGCTTCCACGGCTCGAATCGCCTGCTGTGTGACTTCCGGTCCGATGCCGTCTCCTTCAATGACGGCGATGTTCAGGGAACGCGGCATGACTGCGTGGTCTCGGTGGGATTGATTTTAAGGCGGCCGGTCGACAATCGAAGAGGCCGTCAAAGCGAAGTATTTTACCAGGAGTTTTGGTTCAGTACCACGATGCAAATGCCACGAGCAAAACTGCTCAGCGCGAGGGGGTCTGGCCCATTGGAAGAGTAAACTGTTTTGTCCTACCGATCGGCAGCATCAATCCGCAACCATCTTTTCTGGATTGGGCCAGACCCCCTGTCCGATACCACGAGTATTCGGGTCCGTCAGCAAACGTAGCCACTTTCATGAAGCGGTGAAAAATTTCCAGTTCCGTTTCGCGTTGCCGGCCGATTTCGGATAAGCTGTTTTGAAATGGGTGTCGTTCAGCAAGGGGCCGAAGAACATGGAGCCGTCGAACAAACTCTTTGAGAGCGATTGTCAGGACCAGACGGTGATCCTCACGCCGACGATCGATTTGTCGGAGTTTGCTTACGAGAGTCTGGAGAACGAAGCGGACGAGGTGTTGTCGTTTCTGGACAAGCCAGAACACAGAAACATCGTCATCGACCTGCATCGTGCGGATTATAGCGGGTCATCGGCCTTGGGACTGTTTCTGAAACTCTGGAAGAAAGTGAGAGACAAAGGCGGGTCGATGGTGTTCTGCAATGTGTTTGCGCACGAGTTGGATATTTTCGAACTTATGAAGTTCGACCGGATCTGGCCGATCTACGGATCTCGGCAGGAGGTATTGGCGGTAATCAGCAAGTGATCTGTCGTCGATTCGCCGGCAGCGGCGCTGTTACCCCTGGGCCGCCCGTTCGGCCCGCTGGTGCAGAGCGACCGGGACCTTCTCCAACAACATATCGACAAGATCATCGGCGGTGACGTTTTCACTGTCGGCGTGAAAGGTCGTCACAAACCGGTGCCGCAACACCGGGTGTGCGACGGCGCGGATATCGTCGGTGGTGACGTGGAAACGGCCTTCCAGAATGGCCCGTGCTTTGGCGCCCAAAATCAAGTACTGTCCGGCTCGTGGTCCGGCGCCCCAAGAAATGTAGTCGCGGATGAAACCAGCCGTGTCTTCTTCGTTTGGCCGGGTGGCGCGGACCAGGTCGCGGGCATAGATGAAAACATGCTCGGCGACCGGCACCTTGCGGACAACCTCTTGCAGCGCCAGAATTTGACGGCCGGTTAAGGCCGTTGTCAATTCGGGTTCCTCACCACTGGTCGTCTGTTTGAGAATCCGCAGCTCTTCGGCCGACGTCGGGTAATTGACGACAATGTTGAACATAAACCGGTCGAGCTGGGCTTCCGGCAACGGATAAGTTCCCTCCTGTTCGATGGGGTTTTGGGTGGCGAGGACAAAAAAGGGCTGCGGCAACCGATACGTATTGGAACCGACGGTCACGTGCTGTTCCTGCATGGCCTCCAGAAGTGCCGCTTGCGTTTTCGGCGGGGTCCGGTTGATTTCGTCGGCCAACAGCATGTTGGTGAACAGCGGCCCCTGCATGAACTGGAAGGTCCGCCGGCCCGTTTCCGGATCGTCCTGGAGCACGTCGGTGCCGGTAATGTCAGAGGGCATCAAGTCGGGCGTGAACTGAATGCGTCGGAACGAAAGCTGCAAGATCTGCGAGATGGTGCTGACCAGCAGCGTCTTGGCCAATCCTGGCACGCCCACCAGCAGACAATGACCGCGGCTGAACATCGAAATCAGCAATTGATCGATGATCTCGCTCTGCCCGATAATGACTTTGCCGATCTCTTCGCGCATCCGGGAGTACGCGGTGGCAAGCCCCGCGATGGCTTGGGCCTCACGTTCCCGGGCATCTTGTGATTCCGGGTCGGGCAGTTGCTCTTCGAATTCTTCGTTCATGTAAGCATGTTTGTTCAGGCAGTTGCGAGGGGCTATGGAGCGTTCATCGCATACTCGGCACGGCCACAGATTGAGGGATGGCAAGGCTCCTGCCGAACCGCTGGATCGGTAATATCCACGGCTCAGCGGGAGATTCGCCCTCCCGAAGAACCGCAATTCATGATCTCTGGAAGTATAACGGGCCTGAGTGTCAATTGGCAGCCGACCAGATAGAATGACCGCAGCGGTGTGTGACAAGATTTTCTGGCATTCTCAACCCGGGTGGCCCGACCGGCTTGCGGTCGGGTGCCGTCAGGCACAAGAAACCAGTCCCTCGACGAACAACAAGAAAAGATGTCCCTTTTTCTGATTGGAAAGCGAATGGCGCGACCCGGCCACGAGATGGCCGGGCCACCCCAAACCTAATTTTCATGCCAGAATAACTTGCCAAACACCCGCAGCGAGGGGGGGAATAAGCGTGGCTGAAGAAAAGCAACACGTCGCTTATTTGGTCTTCGACGTTGAGGCTGTTGCGGACGGGGAACTGATTTCACGGGTCCGCTATACAAACGAGGACCTGTCGGCTTCTGAAGCCACCGGCCGTTATCGGGCCGAGTTGATGGAGCAGCGAGGCAACGATGTGATCCCCTTCACGTTTATGCTGCCGGTCTCGGTAGCCGTGGGAAAGCTTGACGCCGGGTATCGGCTGATGGACCTGACCGTGCTCGACGCCCCTGAGTTTCGTCCCTACGAAATCACCCGGCGGTTTTGGCGGGGCTGGTTGCATTACGCCCGACCGACGTTGGTGACATTCAATGGTCGCGGTTACGATCTGCCGGTGCTCGAACTGGCAGCGTACCGCTATGGCTTGAGTGTACCGGCGTGGTTTAATGTCGAGGCTCGTTCGTTCGAGCAAGCCCGCAACCGTTACAATATCGCCGCGCACATCGACCTGATGGATCTGTTCTCGAACTTCGGTGCGACGCGGGTTGCCGGCGGATTGAACCTGCTTGTCAACATCATCGGAAAGCCGGGCAAGACAGGCATCGACGGCTCCCAGATCCAGGACATGTCTGACGCCGGGCGGGTCGAGGAGATCAACGATTATTGTCGCTGCGACGTGCTGGACACGTATTTCGTGTTCCTGCGAAGCCGGGTGCTGCTGGGCAAGTTGGCGCTCGATGAGGAACAGAGAATCGTCTCCGAGACGAAAGAGTGGCTCGAGGAGCATCGAGAATCGATCCCGGCATACGCCCACTACCTGGAACACTGGGGAGACTGGCAGAAACCGGGAGATTGAGAATTTTCGACAGCAACTCGCACCCCGCCGGTTGCTGATGTCAATCGTCCCGGCGGCTTTGACCGGGGACCCAAAGCACGTCGTCTTCGCCATGATTGTTGCTGGCCCGGGCGAGCACGAACAGCAGGTCGGAGAGTCGGTTCAGATAAACGGCGACGTTCGGGTTGATTGCATGTTGCTCGGCCAAAAGATGTACGTCGATTTCAACGCGTCGGCAAACGGTGCGGGCGTGATGCAAATGGGCTGCCGTGGCGCTGCCGCCCGGAAGGACGAAACTTTCGAGCGGTTTGAGCGTCTCGTTGACCGCGTCGATACACCCTTCCAGCCATTGGGTTTGGGCTGACGGCACCCTCAGCGGTCGGGGTTCGGTAGGCCCTGCGCTTTCCGGCACACATAGGTCGGCGCCGAGATCGAACAGGTCGTTTTGAATGTGCCGTAATTGTCTGGTGACCTTGTCAGGCAGGTCGTCTGCGAGTGCCACGCCGATGACCGAGTTCAGCTCGTCGATGCCGCCGTAGGCAATAATGCGAAGATGTGTTTTCGGGACGCGGGTCCCGTCCCCGAGCGACGTCTCGCCCGCATCGCCGCTTTTGGTGTAGATGCGGTTCAGATAGACCATAGGGGGGCATGACAATCGGTGATTTAGCGGACTTATTGGGGAGTCGCCGGAACGGCCCTCCGGTTTGGGGTTGCTTGGATACCCGATGTCATCGTATGGAATTCGGGCAGGTCGCGCAGCGCTTTCAGGTCGGGATCTTGTTTCATCCAGGTGAAGTCTCGATAGCCCAACTTGATGGAGCGTTTCAGGTCGGCCAGCGCTTTCTGCTGGTACTCTTCGATTTTCTTGTTGCGGTCAGTGGCATTCTGGTCGTTTTGCACACGTTCCAAGGCCCGGCCGTAGACACAGGCCGTGTTGTAGGCGAACAACGAACTCCGTTTGAACTTCTCTCGGAAGTCTTCGATCAGCTTGATCCCTTCCGTCGACTTTCCTTCAATCACGCGGACAACGGCGAGGCCGCTCACGGCCGTCACGTTGTAGGGGTCGAGCTTCATTGCCAGGGCGAAGTCCTTTTCGGCCTCCTGAAACTTGCTCTGGTGCAACAGCGCGTTGCCGCGTCCTGAGTAGGCTACGGGCAACTGGGGGTCGAGCTGAACGGCCAACGAGTATTGCGAGATGGCATCCTTCCATTTTTTCTGTCGGGCAAACTGCCGGGCCATCGAAACGAATTGGAAACCGGGCGAGCGCTGCCTGAGGTTCCGCAAAGCATTGACGGCGTAGTTGCGTTTGTTGGCATCGGCGGAATCGCGGGCCGTCAAGAGGGCCATTCGGGCTTCGGGCGTGGCCAGCGTGGAGAGGGTGTTGCTGATGTAGGACCACGCGGACGTGTACGTGGTTGTCTCGAAAGCGTCGATCAATAGTTTGACGGCTTCACGGCTGCCGTCTTCCTGCAGTCCCCGGCAGGCGGTGATGATGAGCGAGCTGTCGGTTGTTAACAGCGCTTGGCCGGCCAATTTGCGGAATTGAGGAGAGTGTAACTGCCGCAGCAGATTCAGGACGGCCGTTTTTTCGCCGCTTTGCAGCGACGGATAGCGCTGGACCATCATCTCTGCGACCGACTGGTCGCCGATTTTCGCCAGGGTGTTGATCACCGACGTCCGATTGGACCCTGATCTTTTTAGGTGTTTGATCAACAGCGGCACAGCCCGCCGATCTTTCGTGTGGTTTAGCAGCGTCAACATTTGCGACGTCGGCTGCGATTTCTGCAGGTGTGCGAGCGTAAACTCCATCGCCAGCGTTTCGCTACGCCGGTCGGTTCGGCCGACGAGAACGCCGAAGGCTTCTTTGCGAATAGTAGCGTTGCCCTGCTTCAGCGATTGTTCCAGTACCTCGGCCAGTTTGGGATGGCCGACCTGCACCAGCGCCCGCAGCGCTTCTATCCCTACCTGCGAACTCGGATCGGTCACGAATTCGTATATCGTTTCTGACCAAATCGGTCTCGGATAACGCGCCAGCATGGTGATAATTTTTTTCTTCGAGGCGGGCGGCTCGTTCTTGAGGACGCCGAGCAAAGTTTGATGGGCGGCGGCATAGCGCGAGCTGGCCAAACTCTCGATGGCCGCCGATGCCAGCGGTTGTAAGTTTTTCCGGGCATAGAACAGCAGCTTGTCGATCGCCTGCTGTTCGCCGAAATGTCTGAGCGCCGTGAGGGCCGATTGTTGAATGTGCGGATCGTCCCCATCGGCAAAACGCAGCAGCAGCGGGAGTTTCTCGGCGGGCAGCCGTCCACCCCCGCCGGCAATCGCCGCGGCACGCGTCAGCGGGTTGCCGGTTTGGATCTCCTGCAGAAGTTCGTCGCGAGGCAGCACCTCGTAGGCGCTGCGGAGCGCCGCGCTGACCGCCAGCCGGTCGGTCTTGTGAATGCGGAGCGGGCCGCTTGATGAGCCGGATCGCGAAGAGAAACGTCGGGTCGTTCCGCCCTGGTTGGGTAACTGTGCCAGGTGCAGCTCGCGGATGGAAGCGGGAATGACCGGAAAACGGTTATTGTTGACCGGTTCGCCCCGACCAGCCTGATAAGCGGCCTGTTGTAGCCAGCTCCGTAGCTGCGAGTCGATGGGGGCGGCCGAACTGTCCCAGCGAATGACGGCCCGAACAACCTTTTGGGCTGTCAGCTTGTCGAGTTCCTCGACCAGACTGCCGGCGTTGATCGTGTTCAGGGTTCCGGTAATCGTCAACAAACCGAGGCTGCCGCGCGGACCGATTC
>CAUZTK010000146.1:0-9471 GCA_963582395.1 Planctomycetota bacterium
CGGTTCGCCAATACCCTTGCCGTCGGACTGCGATTGAGAGTACCGGTTGGAGAAATCGATGGCAGAGTTGGGCGACATTCAAAACGAGTTCATCAGACAGGAGATTGAAGAGTACATCGAAAACGACGATGAGCGTGCTGAGATCATGGCGCTGATCGCCAAGACGAGTCCGGCTGAGCAGGAAATCGCCGCCGCGATCATCGATGGTCAACACCTCGCCGCGGACCAACTCACCAAGGCCGCACTTGACGGCGGTCTCGGGGCCCTAGAGATTATGGACAACGGCCTGATTGCCGGCATGGCCATTGTGGGCATCAAATTCCGCGAGAATTTTATTTTCGTCCCCGAAGTGCTGGCCTGCGCCCGCGCCATGAAAGCCGGAATGGCCCACGTCGAGCCTATCCTGGCAGATTCGGGCATCGAACCCATTGGCAAAGTGATTATGGGAACGGTCAAGGGTGACATGCACGACATCGGTAAGAACCTGTGCATCATGATGCTTCGCGGTGCGGGCTTCGAGGTCATCGACCTCGGCGTCGACACCTCGCCCGATGAGTTCATCGACGCCGTCGAGGAGCACGGGGCCCGGGTTGTCGGCATGTCGGCCCTGCTGACGACCACCATGCCGAATATGGGCCGCACGATCGAAGCCTTTATCGATGCCGACCTGCGTGATGACGTGAGGTTCATGGTCGGCGGTGCGCCGGTCACCCCGGAATTCGCCTCCGACATGGACGCCGACTCCTATGGCGACAACGCGATGGAATGCGTCGAAGTGGCGAAACGACTCGTCCGCGAGATTGAATCCGAGCAGGGGTAACTTCCGACTGGCGATGCTATTACGACCGCCCTAGACCAGCAAGACATCGTGCGCGGGAATAAGAAGTCCGAAGACCCTCATTAACTCAAACTGAAAGCAGGCAAGATGTTGAACCACGGATTTTCACGGATGAAAACAGTTTCGATCCCGTCAATTTAATCCGTGTTTTCCCGTGTCATCCGTGGATCTCTCCAGATCGCAGTTTACGGTTTGAGTGGTTTAGCGATGCTCATCGAGAAATCCGGGTACGAAAAGCGTCTGACGCGCATCAGCGATATTCTCAGCGGGATCGTGAAGCATGCTGAGACTCAGGCGCTGATGCGCTGTCCGTACAAAAACGCCAAAGATCAATGTACGGCACAGTTCGGTTGCTGTTATCAGCGGAAGCCGCTTGTTGCAGATGATCCGCTCCTTTGCACTCATAGGGCGTCAAGCATCCGACTATTGGGTCCATTTGTTTTCAACTGGTTTGGGTCAAGCCCTCACGACAACAACGAAAGGAATGATTTTCGATGCGATTCTCATGTCTCGTCTTACTTGCGACGCTGTTCCTGCTCCCCGCACATCAATCACTGGCGAACGACGAATCCACTAGGATTTCCATTCCGCATGGTTTTTCAGAATTCGCGGTCATTACAAATATTAAGGATGACGGTCGTGCCATCAGCATTTACTTTCCATATGCCGAAGGAAACGCACTCTCCTTCCCGACCTTAGATGGTGCACCACCTGAAATCGAAGTTTTGGCCTACACGGTTCACGGCAAACGGCTCGCACCGCGACAACTAGCAAAGCTGGTTTCGCGCAATTCAATTGTGCTTGTCACATGAGACGGAAAACTTCCAGCAAAAGAATACCGGAAATTGCTCTCGGACAATCTGGTCGTCTTCGTCTTCAAGCCCAATAAGCGTCTTGTTAATATTTTTCTGCAACATCCGCAATCCGCTATCTGGCACCTGAGAATCAAATCGGTGATTGCGAAATAATCATCCCATCGCCGGGTGGCCCAGGTTCTTGAATCTGGGCCACCATCCACTTTCACCACAAAAACGATCAGATGGCGCACATCGAACAATCCGAGTACGAAAAGTGTCTGACTCGCATCAGCGAGATCCTCAGCGGGATCGTGGAGTATGCCGGCGCGCAGGCCCTGACCCGGTGTCCCTACAAAAACGCCAAGGGCCAATGTACGGCAAAGTTCGGCTGCCGCTATCAGCGGAAACCGCCTGTGATGGGTGATCGGCAGCTTTGCACACACAATGACACGCTGGATTACCGCAGCGCGTGGGAAAGCGATCCGCAGGAGTTCGAGGAGCTAAGAACAACCTTGAAAGCCTCGAAACAGGAGAGAGACGAAAGAGACCGGCAGCGAAATTCGTCAGCCGTTCAGTCCGGCGAGAAGCAATGCGTCGCGACGGTCGGGAAAACAATTTTCGACCATGCCGACGTGCTGGGAGTCAAAGTGCCGACTTCCTGTGGACGGATGGGGCACTGCCACGAGTGCATTGTGGAGGTGCGGCGCGGCCTGGAAGCGCTGTCGCCGCAGACTGAGGCAGAGGCCTTTCTAAACGACAATTACCGGCTCGCCTGTCAGGCCGTCGTCGAGACGGCTTCGCAAGACGTCGAGTTCAACCTGCTGCGGCGCTCGCCTCAAATCCTCACGACCCAGACACGCCGCGACGTGCAGCTCGATCCGGTCGTCACACGTCAGGGCGAAAACGTCTGTTACGACGGAGAGGCCATCGACCAGTACCGCGGACATCTGCTGGGGCTGGCCGTCGATCTGGGCACCACAACGGTTGTCGCCGAGTTGCTGGACCTGGAGACCGGAAGGTCCCTAGCCACGGCTTCGTTCGAGAACCCTCAGCGGTTCGGGGGCAGCGACGTGTTGAACCGAATCAGTTACGACTCCGGTAGGTTCCAGGGTGAGCTGCATCGCGCCATCATCAACTCGCTGAACACCGAAATCCGGGAGATGTGCCAGCAGTTGGGGATTGACCGCCACAGTCTCTATGAGATTCTCGTCGTCGGAAACTCGACGATGCGGGATCTGTTCTTCGATTTAGACGTTCAGGCAATCGGCCAGAGGCCGTACAAATCGCTGACGGAGCACGAGTATCGCACGGGTCAACGAGAGACGACTTCGTTGACCGAACTCGCCCGAAAGCTGCGAATTTACGCGAACAAGAATGCTCGTGTGTTTGGTGTCCCGCTCATCGCCAGCCACGTTGGTGGCGATGTTGTGGCCGACCTGCTGACGATTGACATCGAGTCGCAGGACGAGGTCGTCATGCTGGTCGACGTGGGTACCAACACCGAGGTGGTCATCGGCCACAAGGATCAGCTGATCACGGCGTCCTGTCCTGCCGGCCCCGCTTTTGAAGGAGGGTTGGTCAAGTTTGGCATGCCGGGATGTGAGGGGGCCATCGAATCCATCCGCTACGAGGAGGGTCATTTCCAATGTCGAACAATCGGAGACGTCGAGCCGCAGGGCATTTGCGGCTCAGGACTGATTGACCTGCTGGCCGAATTGCGCCGCAATGATCTGATGACCCCCAAAGGCGTCTTCGCCGAAAAAGCCTACGAGTTCACCATTGTGCCCGAACAAGGCATCACGTTTTCCCGCCAGGATGCAAGTCATCTGGCACAAGCGAAGTCGGCGAACCACTGCGGCCAGGTCATTCTGATGCGCGAATTCGGTATCGGGCCCGAGCAGATCAGCAAGCTGTATCTAGCAGGCGGGTTTGCCAATTACGTCGATCCCGCGGCTGCCATTGAGATTGGGTTTCTGCCCCGGGTACCCGCCGAGCGAATCGTGCCGGTGGGAAACGCGGCCAGCAGCGGGGCCCGGGAAATGCTGCTGTCCGGGCGCAAGCGGCAATCGATCGAGCGGCTCATCAAGACGATCACGCACATCGAGCTGGAAACGACGCCCGACTTTTTTGACGTCTTCGTCGAAGGCTGCCAGTTCTGAGTGTTTGCAATCGAACGTGCGACCCAAACATTGGTATACTTCCAACGGTCACGAATTGCGGTTCTTCGGGAGGGCGAAGCTCCCGCTGATCCGTGGATCTCACCGATCCGGCGACTCGGCAGGAGCCTCGCCCTTCCGCAATCTGTGGCCATGCCGAGTATAGTACATCGAATGTTTCGATCACGAAGAACTTGGTGATTGCTCTTTTTCGCGAAGTGATCGATAAGCCTCGGTGGCAAACTGCGGTTCCTCGAAGTCCTGTTCCCAATGGCGTTCTTCGGCGGGGAGTTTTCCCAGAGTGCGAGCCATTTGGCGGATGTGTGCACCTCGGCAACCGCAGCAGCCGCCGATGTAGTTCACACCGATGTCCAGGGCTTGCTGGGCGAAGTCTGCCAGCTCGTAGCGGGTCAGTTGTGACGGATCGAGCTTGTCAGGAAATCCGGGCTGACCCGTAAAGAATGAAACGTCAGACGTGCAGCGGTAGGCAACCGGCTGAGCAGCCACATAACATCTGACGGCCCGACGAATTTCCTCGACAGTCGGCAACATGCATTGTGGGTCTTGCCAGCAATTGGCTCCTACAATGTCGGCTCCGGCCCCTTCAAGCATCTTGGCCGCCTCGCTTGGTTTCTTGCCATCCCGGGTTTGGGGGCCTTCAAAGGCCAGGGCAATCATCGAGGGCAGTCCGGTGTTTTGGATGCATTCCAACGTCAGCAATGCCTCGCCGACGTGCAAGAAGGTTTCGCCGATGAAGAAATCAAGAGGTCCCGCATCCCGCTGCAGCCAAATCTAATTGTCGAACAAACGGCGGACTTCGTCATGAGAGCTGGGACTCTCCTCTTTGTACTTCCAGGTCAGGCAGATGTTGCCGGCGACGAGGTTGTTTTCACCGGCCGCTTCCCGAGCCAGTTTGACGGCGGCACGATTGATCTCGACCAATCGGCCCGCGTAACCGACCGATGCCAGTTTGTTCTCACTGGCATAGAAACCCAACACCTGCAGCACCTCTGCACCGGCATGAATAAACTCCTGATGCAGCGCCAACAGCGCGTTCGGATGTTCGATCGTCACTTCGGGTGTGAACGGACCGGCTTGAACGTAACCTCGATTCTCCAGCGCAAGCAAATAACCACCGTCTCCGAGCACGGTCCCTTCTTTCAATCGATCTAACAAAGGCTTGGCCATGACAATCTCCGAAACTTGATGGGTCGCCCAGTCTGTCAGTCTCTGGTTCCCACAGGGATCGACATCATCAGGTAAATGTTTGAGGCCGTTATCGGGTGTGAAACGTGAATTCAGTTCGCGCTTCCAAATTCGAAATTCGAAGCACGAAACTCGAAAAAAATTCGAATTCCCGAAATATGAATGTTCAAAACTTTCCGGTCGTCTGCTGTTGTCTTCTGACGTTTAGAACATTCAAGATTTGGATTTGTTTCGGATTTCGAGTTTCAGATTTCAAGAGTTATGCCCTCGCCTAGATCTCCCGAGCGATCTTGTGTCCTTCCAGAATCGCATGCTGCAATGATCGCGGCGCAAAACAATCGCCGGCGAGTTCAAGACGATCCACTCGTCCGTTCAACTCCTTCGCCAAACCGTTGACGGCAACCCCGCCATAGGCATAGACAAAAGCGTCAAACGGGCCAATGGTTTCTTCACGGTTGCTCCAAACGTTTTCGGCGACGGAGTGCCCGAACGTAAACTCCCGGACGCGCAGATGACCGCGGATGTGCGCTCCCTTCGAGTACAGCCGTTGCAATACCAGCGGCAATGTCGTGGCCCCCAGCAGACTGCCAACGGTTGCCTCTGAGGTGACGATTTCGACCTGTTTGCCCCGCTCCAGGAGATGCTCGGCTGCCGAGGGCCCCTGATGCCCGTACTCTTCATCGATCACAAGAATTTCATCGCCCAGGACGTCCATTCCTGCGAGCACCTCCCAAGCACTGTAGCCGTAATCGTCGATGCCCGGTATGTTTGGTTTCAACGCCCTGGCACCGGTGGCGATGATCACAACCTGCGGCGACTCGGCGAGAACGCCTTCCGCCTCCGCCTTGGCGCCCAATCGAATGTCAACACCCAGTTTCTGATACTGTTGTGCCGCATAACGGCACGCGCCGTCGAAATCTTCTCGTGCCGGCCCGTGGCGAGCAATGAGCGTTTGGCCGCCGAGTTCGTCAGCTTTTTCAAACAGAACGACGTCGTGACCGCGCAGCCGGGCCACGCGTGCCGCTTCCAGTCCCGCCGGTCCGCCTCCGACCACGACGACTTTTTTTACGGCCGTCGTCCGGGGTAATTCGGCCCATTCTGTTTCCCGGCCGATAACGGCGTTCTGAACACAGGTCACGCCCAGCCCGGTGTAAATGCGGTCGATGCAGCCTTCGTTGTAGCCCATACACTGGCGAATGTCGTCGAGCCGTCCTTGCTGGGCTTTCTTCGGGAAGTCGGGATCGGCGATCAGAGCCCGGTTCATAATGCACAAGTCGGCCTGACCCTCGGTCAACAGCCGCTCGGCCACCGTGGGGTCGTTGATGCGACCGGTGGCGATCACCGGAACGTCGACCACGTTACGGATGCTCGCAGCCAGCGGCGCATAAAGTCCCAGCGGAAAAGCCATGTCCGGAACAGCGGCGGCTTCACCCGTGTACGTCTCGGCTGATGAGCCGATGATATTGAAATAATCGAGCAAGTCCAATTCATTCAGCTTGGCGGCGATCTCCTGACACTGGGCGTTGTCCAAACCATTGTCTACGAAATCGTCAGCCGTCATGCGAATGCCGACGATGAAGTCACTGCCGACTCGTTCACGGACCGTCTCGATCACACGGATGCCGAAACGCATGCGGTTGTCCAAACTGCCGCCATACCGGTCATTCCGCATGTTGGCGTTGGACGTCCAGAACTGATCGATCAAATGGCAATGACTGGCCATCACCTCGCAGCCGTCAAAACCACCCTTCTGCAACCGCTCGGCCGCGTCGGCAAACGCGCGAACGAATTCCTGCATCGTGGCTTCATCCATCTCATGCGGCGTCTCGCGGTGATTCGGTTCTCGAACGGCCGAGGGAGCATACATTCTCTGCCACGTATCGACGCTGCGGCCGCGTCGGCCCCGGTGTGTCAACTGGGCAATACAGGGGGCGTCGTATTTGTGCATCGTCTGTGAAAACGTTTCGAGGTACGGGATCACGCGATCGTCGAACAGTTCAATCCCGTTCCAATCACGCGCCGGACTTGTCGCATGAACGCTGGCCGAGCCGAAACACATGATCAAACCGGCCCCGCCCTGAGCCTTCAATTCGTAGTACCGCCGTGTCAGTTCCGTCGGCATGCCGTCTTCCGCCAAACTATCGGCATGGGCGCTGCAACAGATACGGTTCTTCACCAAGCGAGGACCGACATCAATCGGTGAAAACAATGTGGGAAATCGGTCGGACACGGATTATTCGTCGTCAGAGTTCAGCAACGACAACACACTGATCGGGCAAAAGGAGGTCTATTCTAACCGTGTTGACGCGTCGGCGGCAGTAAGCCGTGATGAAACAGGAAACGGACGAACTCATCGGCCCGTTGCTCGGGCGTCGAGTTTGCGAGCTGTGTCGAGCCAGAGTCGGAATTGGCCGATCCATCTGGTTTAGAGATGAGCGCGGCAAGGCGATCCAGGCCGCGTCCTTCCTGTTTCAGAGACGTCTGGCCGCTACGGGTCCGGATCCTCGTTAATTTGAGGGGGCCGGTTTCAGCCAGCGGGTTTGTTTCCACCGGCTCAAGTGTTTCGCTGCGGATGGCGTCGGTCGGGACGTTACGAATTCGGGCCCTCGAAACATACGGTGGACGAATTGATTCACTCTGCAGACGGACAATCGCCGGCAACCGAGCTGTGACGATTTCTCGCTCGCCGCGGCCGAGTTGTCGAATCGCACGCAAATGCCCGTTCGCAGCCTGCAAATTCTCAAGCCCCGCCAAATGAGACCAACCCAGCCGGCCGGCAAGCAGTCCGGCTGGGGAATCGGCAATCACCAGGTTGGGTTTTCGCGTCTGCAACCAAGTTGACAATGCCACGGTAGTTCCGGTTGCATCGTGATCGCAGGGGGGCAGCAATTCGATGGCCTGAACGGCCCCCGCCGCGACGGCATGGCGCAGCGCTTCGGTATGCTGTTCGCCGTGTGCAAACGCCGTCACCTGGGCGTTGGAAATCGCCGCTGCGGCCGCCACCGCGGCGCGTCCGAGCGGGCTGACCCGTCTGAGGAGATCGCCGCCGTCGGCCAGTACGTCGCCAGAGGCCCGGTCGATCCGCACGTTTAGCGTGGGATCAATCTCGCTCCAAACCTGCACGAAAACTTTCAACGTCATTGTTGTTTCGTCGCTCGATTGGCCGTCGTCTCATCTTCGAGCGTGACCTCCAAGTTTTCAGCCACCAACTCGGCAATGTCCCTCACGCGCCACTTCCCCTGACGCCCGTCAAGTCTCTCGCGGCCAGCTTCGAGCATCATACGACAAAACGGGCAGGCTGTCGCGACCGTCTGCGCGCCGGAGTGTTCGACGTGAGTCGCGCGAATGTTCTCGACGCGTGTTTCGCCTCGAACGTCGAGCCACATTTGCCCGCCGCCCCGCCGCAGCAGAAGCCATTTTGGCCGTGCTGTTGCATTTCGACGCGGTGATTTGAAAAGATCGCATCGAGGACGGTCCGCGGAGAAGTCACTTCATTATTGGCCCGCGACAAATAACACGGATCGTGAAATGTCACCGTTTCGGCCGCCGATCGAACATGTAACGTCCCGTCGTTCAGCTTGTCTCGAAGCCATTGGCTGTGATGGACCACGTGCGGCATTGGACCAAGACTCGGGTATTCGTTGCGGAATGGATTGAAGCAGTGTGGGCAATGTGTGAGGATCGTTTTCACCCGGTGACCAGCAATCGTCTCCAGGTTCATTGCCGCCAGCTCTTGCCAGAGGGTTTCTTCACCGAGTCTGCGGACCGGGTCCCCGGTACAGCGTTCGCGGCAGCCGAGGACACGGTACTTCACGTTCAACTGATTCAGGATGCGGATCATGGCTTGCGAAACCTCTTGTCCGGCCGGTTCGAACGCTCCACCACAGCCGATCCAATAGAGCAATTCGAACTGTTCGCCCTGTTCGGCAACGGGGACGTCAAGTCCTCTGGCCCACTCCATACGCCCCGAGTTGGCCTGCCCGAATGGATTCAACTTTTGGGATGCCGATTCCAGCGCATCGATGGCGGCGTCGGGAATGGCGCCTTGGGCCACGCGTCCCCACCGCAAATTCACAATCTTTTCAACGATGTCGATGTGGACCGGGCAGATCACGTCACAGGCGTTGCAGGTGATGCACGACCACAAGGCGTCGTCGGCAACTTGTTCTGCGAGTGAAACGTCCGGACGATTCAGGTGGTCGCGCAAACCGAGGACCACCGTGCGGGGACTCAGAGGTTTCCCTGCCGCCTCCGCAGGGCAGACGGTCGTGCACAACCCGCAGGTCAGACAGGCGTCCGCCTGCAACAGATCAAGACGACCAAAGTCGGCCAGATCGATGGCGATGACCGATGGTGCGACGGGTGTCAACACGCCGGGTCGCCGTGGAGAGCGGACGACGCTGTAGGCACCGAGAACGACGTGCCTGATCATTGTCAGCGGAACGATTGCCAGGAAAACCATGACCAGAATTGC
>CAUZTK010000147.1:0-9363 GCA_963582395.1 Planctomycetota bacterium
GTTTGACCGAGGCCCCGGTCCCGTTGCGGTCGACTTGTGTCAGCGTTCCGCTGTAACGGATTTCGACCGCTGGACTATCATCGAGCGGTGACATCAAGGCCGATGCCGTCAACAAACCGATCAGGATTGCATGCACGGATGAAACCTCCGAAAAATGAACGCCACGGAGCGCGGTGGGCTGGTGGGGCAGGGGAGTGAGATACCGTCATCCTTGACTGCCTATAAGAGATCTATCATCCCACAACTCCGACCCGTGAGCAAGCGCCCCGCGTTGGCTCACCTAGCTTGAATTTTAAAAACTGACCGGTTCTGAATGCGCGTTGACACGTATCTCGGCGCGGCATACGCTGAGGTCGTTGTGGACAATAGCATGGACCACGCGCGGCGTGCCGAAATACCGGGTCATTTTGAACGCGTCATCGGGGGGGGAGGCGAGTGTGTTTGGCCAGAAGAGCCGGCTGACGATTGGTGTCACGATGTCGGCGGTGTTGTGCGTTGCCTTCTTCACCGTTGGGGCGCAAGACCGTTCCCCAAAAAAGACGGACTCGATCGAAGCAGCCGAACGAGACCAGGTGGTCATCGACCGAAAATCGCTCCATCTGATCGACCCGAAGGCGTTTCGCGCCTCGCTGCAATTGGAACCGATCCGGTTTGTGAAGCTGGCTTCGTCGATGGCCGGGATGGTGAGATCGGTGTTGCTGGAACCCGGCGCAAAGGTTCAATCCCAATCCGAAGCGATCCGGTTAGACGACACCGAACAGTTACTGTTGGTGGACCGGGCAAAGGCGAATCACAAGGTCGCGCAAATCGAGCGGCGCCGCGCCAAGAAACAAAACGACGACGACCTCGTGGAGTTGGCCGAAGCGAAACTTGCAGCGGCCAAGGCGGACCTGGATCTGGCTAAGTATCGGCACCGGCGGGCGTCGATTCGAGTCCCGTTTGCCGGCGAAGTGTTTCGCGTCCACGTTCTCGACGGTCAACTGGTCGGGGTCGGAGAACCGCTGATGGAGATCGGCGACACATCGCGACTGCGAGTCGAACTGCCGGTCGACCGTCTCCGCGTCAAAGCGGGTGACGTGATCGATCTGAAGCTCGACTTGGGTACGGTTCGGGGCACCGTCAAACGGATCGTGCCCTTGGCCGAGCGGTTCGAAACCTTACGGGAATTGGTCGGGTCTGTAGCGTCGGCAATAGTGGTCGTCGAAAATTCGGACGGCAAATACAAAGCGGGACAGACGGTCTACTCCGAAATCATCCCGCGGCAGTATATTGCGGAAGTTTTAAATCGTTGTTTGGGAAACATTCCGGATGGGCGGCGCAAAGTGCAGGTGATCCGTAAGGGCGTCATCCGCGACGTGACCGTCACACTGTTGGGGCAGGTGGGCGAAGATTCGGTTTACGTCACCGGAGCTTTCGACACGGGAGACGAAGTTATCCTGCATTCGTCAAAACATCTCTCCGACGGCACACAGGTGCAGTCGCTCGCCGTTGCCGCCGCCGATCGCCAAACTCCGCCGCCGGCCGGCACGGTCGGGCGAAAAAGGAAATCAGGCGAAAAGCGGCCCGCTTTCTAGGCCAGGAGCCGGGTCCTTCGAAGCCGATTGAGGAACAAGCACGTTTCGTGGGCCTGTACGGCCTGCTGTGCCGCAAGCGGCGATTTGCCGCCGACGTCCCAGTGTGACGGTTGTACCGAAGATTTCGCGGGCGCAGCACCGTCCGGTTTGTGACCGAACGGTGGGCCTGCTCCGTAACAGAGAATCTTGCGAGGAGCCATTTTCCGTCCCAAAATCCCACCCAAGTCCGTAACATCTTGTGTATAATATAGGGTCACCGGAACGTTTCATCGCGCCACGGTCGGCCCCAACGACCGGTCAGTCTGTGAAAATTTGTAAACCGACTGGTCCTGGATCGACCTTTCTCGAAACCATCTGACAAGCCGAGTTCCGGTCGACGGAGATGAATTGTGTCTGACGGCAAGCTAGTCATTGACGAATATCAAATGCTCAACTGTGTGGCCAGCGGCGGTCACAGCCAGGTCTGGGAGGCCACCGAGAGTGGTGGTGGCCAACACTTGGCGCTAAAGCTGCTGTTGCCGGAAGCCTTCGGGGAGCGCGCACAGATCGCGGTCTTGAAGCACGAAGCGAAGGTTCAGCAGTCGCTGGAACACCCCCACTTCATCCGATTCCACAAGATTGTTGTTAGCAAAACTCGCGCCTACATCGTGATGGACTTTTTCCGGTCGGCCAATCTGAAAACACAGCTCGGCAGCGACTTCACGGGAATACAAGCGCGCATCCGAAAATTGGTCGACGGGCTTTGTCAGTCGCTGGTCTATCTGCACGATTCCGGCTGGCTGCATAAGGATCTCAAGCCGGAAAACGTTCTTTTTAACAAGTCGTCCGAATTGAGACTGATTGACTTTTCGCTGTCGGGCCGTGTGACCGGGGCGGTCTCGAATCTGCTGAGTATGAAACCGAAGATAGTGCAGGGGACGCTGAGCTATATTGCTCCGGAAACGATTCTCAAAAAACCGTCCACCGTGCAAACTGACATGTACAGTTTGGGTGTGATGCTGTACGAGGTGCTCACCGGGCAGACACCGTTCGTCGCCACGACACCCAACCAGTTGATGGTCAAACATGTACAAGCCAAACCAAATCCACCGTCGACTTTGAACCGCAACGTGACCTCTGAAATGGACCAGTTCATTGAGCGTCTGCTGGCCAAGACACCGAAAAAGCGGCACGCCGACATGAAGGAAGTCCATGCGGAGTTTCGCTCGCTGAACGTTTTCAAAGAAGACGTCGAGGAAGTGGCGGCGCGCCAGGAAGCCAAACGGAAACAAAAAGCAAAACAAGAAACTCTCGATGCCGCTGGTCGACTCGACAGTCGCGCCGACGCGTTGCGGAGCGAATTGCTCCAAACGTCGCCAGAGTTGGTCAAACCGAGACCAAAACGGAAACGCCGTGTCGCACCGCCGCCGCAACCGGAACCGTCGCAGCAGCCTCAATTTCACGCTTCGCAATTCGCGACTCCGGGAACGCCGGCGAGCGCTGTTCCCTTTCCTCAGCAGTCTCCGACTCAGCCCGTAGCCGGAATGTTTCCGCCTCAGCCGATGCCCCCAGCCGGGTATCCGGGTCCGCCAAATCCCGTTGCCTATCCACCGGCGCCCTCGATGGCACCGATTCCGGCCGGGGTCCCTTATTTGCAACAACCATTGCAACCACCGCCGCAGCCAGTCGTGGGTCCGCTTCCACCAGCGGGCGGTTTCCCTCAGTCGCTTCCTTCGCAACCGGTTCCGGCATACCAGCAGATGCCTGCTCAACCGACCGCTGGACCGATGCAACCACCGGCGCAGCCAATAACGCCGATACAGTCACCACCCGCCCCGCAGCCCGAGACCGAACTGATCCCGGCGGACGAAGTACAACTGCAACCGCAGGCCCCAATTTCCTCGGAACGTCACGCCAGTCAGACCGACAACGATGACATCCCCTTGATGGACGAATTGCCCGACATCCTCTAGAATCCCGTGGTCGTGCTGACGTTCTGAACGGAGCGCTCACTCTTGTTCTCCGACGGCCCTATTCCTAAAGAAGAAGGCAAGTTTAGTTTAGCGGGCCTATGCGGCCCGCTATGTCGCAAACGGTAACTCGGCTTGCGAAACACTAACGAAAAAAACGCGAACAAAATTCACGTTTCGATCCCAATCAGGGGCTCATCTCCTACCGTCCTGCTAATCCGGGTTGAATCTGCGAACCCCCACTGATGCCTGCTACACATATTTTGCCGTTCGAGAAGCCTATTTTTGAGCTAGAAGAACAACTGGCAACGCTCGAGGCACAACCAAATCCGTCGGCGAACATCAAGGACGCCATTCGCAACCTGCGCGTGGAGATCAAACGTAAAACCCGCGAGATTTTCGAGAACCTCGATGAATGGGACATCGTTCAGGTTGCCCGCCACGCGGATCGCCCGCAGACGCTCGACTATCTCGAACTCGTCTTCGATGAATTCGTCGAACTGCACGGCGACAAGTCGTTCCGCGACGATCCGGCCTTGCTCACCGGCTTTGCCAAGCTGGATGACCGTAAAGTGATGTTCGTCGGCCTGCACAAAGGCCGCAACGTCAAAGAACGGGTCAAACACAATTACGGCATGGCCAACCCGGAAGGCTATCGCAAAGCACTCGCCAAGATGCAATTGGCTGCCAAGTTCTCTCTGCCGATCGTCTGTTTCATCGACACGCCGGGGGCACATCCCGGTATCGGAGCCGAGGAGCGCGGACAGGCCTACAACATTGCGATCAATCTGCGCCAAATGTCTCAGTTGCGTACTCCGATCGTTTGTGTCGTCATCGGCGAAGGGGGCTCAGGCGGTGCACTGGGCATTGGTATCGGCGACCATATTGCCATTCTGCAGTTCGCCTACTATTCGGTGATCAGCCCCGAGGGGTGTGCCGGCATTCTGTGGAAACACCAGAAACATGCCGACAAAGCAGCCCGTGCCCTGAAATTCACGAGCCGGCATCTGTTGGAGTTGAGCATGGTGGACGAGGTCATTCCCGAACCTTTGGGCGCAGCCCATCGCGATCACCGCCGGATGGCGGCGACGCTCAAAAACTCGCTTTTGAAAAATCTCAAGTCTCTGTCGACAATCGGGACCGAAGAACTGTTGGAACGACGCTACCAAAAATTCCGTCGCATCGGCGTCTTCGAAGAAGCTGCCGCCCCGCAGCCTCAGTAACCGGACGCGGAAATCCATTCTGGTCTTGATGGTCACGGGCTCAGCGCCCCATCCTCGCTGCCGGTTTTCTAGGGTTGAGATGTTGCGATGTCCCTCGCCGAGACGCTGCCCCGATGCCACCAACAACCGCAAATGCTGAAGAACTGGCCCTGCTGCTGGTCGATGTCCAGCCTCGGTTCCTGGAAACAATGCACGGCGATTCGCAGCCGTTGCTAGCCCGGATCGAGCAGTTGCTGATCGTCGCGGAGTGGTTTCTGCTGCCGGTCTTGGCGAGCTTCGAGCATCCGGTCGAGCAGAAAGGACGGCTGCCCGAGTCGCTGCAACAGGTCTTTCCCGAATCGGGCCGCACGTTTCTGAAACAGACCTTCGATCTGTGCGGCCAGCCAGAGATGATGGACGCTCTGACGGCTCTCGGCCGACGGCAACTGGCTGTATCGGGGGCCGAAACCGACGTCTGCGTGTTGCAGTCGGTGCTCGGTTTGCTCTCATGCGGCTACGAGGTCTTTTTGTTGGAAGACTGTCTGCTGAGTTCGGAGAGTCGCCCCGGGCCGGCGCTGCGGCGGATGTACGCGGCCGGCGCCGTTCCATGCACCTACAAGATGCTGCTGTACTACGAACTGCTGGGCACGGTCGATCCGGCCCGGTGGGATGACGAACACCGACGCGCCGTTCAGAACGGATTCGTTTCACCGGAGTCTTTGTCTTTGCCGCCATCGGTGGGCGGCAATGCCTGACTCGATTCCAAGAGCCCGGTCGCAAACGTCGGAAGAACCCTCGCATTGATTCGCCTTCGGGCGGGAGTTGCCGTCGTGTTGCAATCATCGCCATTGGTGAATCTCTCACCGCTGATACATCGCCGGGCCCGGCGATGTATTCGCGCGGGAATTGGCTGAGACTCGTCCCCGCATATGACAAGCCCACAACGTCCGATAATGTCTGTTATGTTAACTTGTTGATGCCGTAATTCCCGCATTTTACGCGGTTTTTCATTTACTCAGCAGGGGTGAAAATCGGCGCAGCGACTGGAAAAATGGCGGCTGGGCGTGCCGGCCAGAGTCGGGATGCGAATGGCTGGCATCGCCGGCCGAGGGGTCAGTTGCGCATCGAATCCCGCAGGCGATTTTGTAGCCGGCTGCTCAGCGTCGAAAGCGGGACACCGGTCCGAGAAAGCTGCCGCAAGATGCGGGCATCGAGCGTTGTTCGGACATCCGTTTCGGAATCGGGGTCAGGTCGAATTTCGAGCAGGTCGGCGTGCCAGTCCCGGATCACGGCCGTCGAAACCCGGTTGGGAACGCCGGAGAGTGCCGTTTGAATCTCTTCGATGATGGCCGTCTGCGGATCGGAAAAATCGGAGAAGACGGCGACGATTTCACTCAGCAACTGGGCCGGTTTGGTCGCCGCGACGCCGCCACCGAACGGCTGCGGGTCGCCGTGATTTTCGGGCCGGCCGTTCTGCCACGCTGCGGCAATCGAGTGGATTGCCTGCGGTTCGGCGGTACGCAGTCTTTGCATCAGCTCGGCACGATCGTTGGCCGCCGTGTTTTCCAGCGCCTCAAGTAATAGCTCTCGCAGGATCCCGGGCCCTTCCCCAGGCTCGTTCTTTAGGTCCTCAACCAGACTGTTGAAGAAGTTGGTGTTGTTTTCGGTGGTGCTCTCTTCCACCTGTTGATCAGGAGGCCGTTCGGCGTCATCTGAATGGGCATGATCGCTATGCCAATGCTTCAGATCGAGACCGGGCCGATCGAGCTGGTGGATGTACGGCTCCAGAACGTCGTGCAACTCGTGGGGCATGACCGGATGCAGCCGATCCATGATGAGGGCCGCCGCATGACCGCTGTAGCTGCGCAAAATCTGCTCGCGCTGCTGTTCGGAGATGGTGACAACGAAGAAAGTCAGCATCAGAGCAAATGTCACCCCTTTGATCAAGCCAAAGAGGGCGCCGAGATGACGGTCATATTCTTGGAACTTCAGTTTTTCGATCCAACTGCTAAGCACCCGTGCGGCGCCGAACGCAACAAACGAAAGAGCCAGATAAACAATCAACATGGCGATCCAGCGGTTCAGCGGAGGTTCGAGGGGGATCAGTGGAGCCATTACTAACGATGATGTCCCAGCAAAGGCAAAGCACAGCACCAGCGCCCCAATCACCGCCAGTTGCCAGACGAATCCCTTCATCGCACCACGGATAACGGCGAAAATCAAAATAGCCAGGACCAGCAGATCGTAAGACATCGATGAATTCCTGCCTAAAGCAGCGATCCGTCAGTTACCAAAAACAAGGCGGGAGTATAGGAGAAAGCAGCTGATCGACAAAAGAGCAGTTCGAAGCACTCCACCTCTGCCCCGCTCGTCGCTCACATATCGCCGTCCATGCGTCAGAACTCTTTGCGGCTGTCCAGCAGCAGTGTGACAGGACCATCGTTGACAAGTTCGACTTGCATGTGCTCTTGGAAACGGCCAGTCTCGACGGAGATGCCCTGTCCGCGGACCTCAGCCACAAAGCTGCGGTACAGCTCTTCCGCTTTTTCAGGGCGAGCCGCCCGGACGAAACTGGGGCGTCGCCCCTTGCGGCAGTCACCCAACAAAGTGAACTGGCTGACAATCAGCACGCTGCCGCCAACTTCGGTCAACTGCCGGTTTATCTTTCCCTGCTCGTCTTCGAAAATCCGCAGTCCGACGATCTTCTGCGCCAGATAGATAACGTCGTCTTGGTTGTCATCCTCGGCGACACCGAGCAAGACCAAAAAACCGCGATCAATCACTCCGGCGACTTGGCCGGCGGTGGTCACCGAGGCCCGCGAGACCTTTTGCACAACCGCCCGCATGAGTTGCCGCCTTCCAAAGTTGTGTGAAGTTGGTGTCTGTTGGGGAGTCTGTTCTCTACTGGTTACCACTTCCCTTTGCGGCGCTCGCGGGAGGGCAGCACTTCCAGGCAGGTCGTCCACCAGCCGCTGAGAATCGTTTCGATGAATTCATCCGGCAGCTTCTCTTCTCGCATTTCACGGGCTAGGCGCTGGTGGTCGTAAACGAGAGGGACGAACTCGATTTCGAGTGGAAGCGAACTGTTGCCGTCCGATGACCGCCCTACCCCACTGCTGCCCTGCCCTGCATCGGTACCGGTACGGATCATCGTGTACCACACGTTTGTCCGGCCGTCGTTTTCCGGACGTCCCAGCACGCCGACGTTCACGAACCGGCGGCCCTCCCGCAGCCGCCGTTGCCAGTGAATGCCGGTGTGGGTGGCCAGAATCAAATCGGCCTGAGCATCGTCGGCCAGCTTGTCGAGAAAGTGCGTGCTGGTGGTCGACTCCCAGAGAAACTCGTTCGTCTTCCGCGGACTACCGTGGGACAACAGCAAACGGAGACCGTCAATCTCCAGCCGCAGTTCCGGTGGCAGAGCACGCAGCCAAAGCCGGTGTTCGAGGCTTGTGTTTTCGTAGGTGTAATCGTAACTGATCTGCGCGAAGTGGTTGTCACGAGGATCGGTGTAGCCGCACTGACAGTCGGAAAGGTCGTTGCTGATGCTCTCGTCGTAATTGCCCTGAATGCAGCGGACTGCGGCCTCGTGGAGCAGCGGAAAAACACGATCCGGATGCGGCCCGAACGCGCCCAGGTCACCGAGGCAATACATCGCTTCGGCACCTCGGCGGTGCGCATCGCGAATCGCCGCCTCGAGAGCCAGGGAGTTGTTGTAAATGCCGCCGAAGAATGCCAGCCGCATCTCGGTTACCCTTCAAACTGTTTCGACGACGGATTGGTACAGATGGCACCGTATTGATAACAGGTGAAACAGGCGCCATGTTTCAACGGGAAACTCACGTTGGATTCATCAAGCGTTTCGCCCAGTTTTGCGTCGGGAAAATCGAGCAGGATGGGACAGACAAAAACACCCCGATCCGTCACCACCCGACTGTGGCTGCAAATGAGCTGGTTCTCGTCGAATCCCTGCATCATTTCCAGTGTGATGCGGTCATAGAGTCCGTAGCCTTCGGTCCGAGCGGCTTCGGCCCCGAGTTGCAGTCTCGGCAGAACTTTTAAGCGTGGACGGTCGCAACCGTGCTGTTTCAGGACCTCGCGGAACCGGCCCAGTATCTCTTCGTCGCTGGACTCGTCCCAGGTGCGGGTCATGGTGATGATTGGCAGAAAACCGTGACGCACCAGTAGTCCGACACCCGCCATGGCCCGCTCGAAGGTTCGCGGACCGCGAATCGGGTCGTTCATTTGAGGTGTGGGCCCGTCAATTGAGACGCGGAACTCCAGCGAAAAGAGACTCTCCGATTCCGCACAACGCAGCCGTTCGAGCCACTCGGGCTTGAGCACAGTACCGTTCGTCAACACGGTTGCCGGCCCATACTGCAACGCCCGCTCCAGAATCGGGACGATCTCGCGATTCAAAAACGGCTCACCGCCGGTGAAGTAATACTCCTTGACTCCGCGTCGGACCGATTCTTCAAGGTAGCGTTCAACCGTTTCGAGAGACAGGTAACCGAACTGATCGTTGTGCGGGCTGCAACTGATGAAACAGTGAGTACACTCGAGATTGCACAACGTCCCCGACACCTGAAACCAGAGCTCGTCGAGCGATTTCAACTGCACCATTGGCATTCGGCTTTGCGC
>CAUZTK010000148.1:0-9345 GCA_963582395.1 Planctomycetota bacterium
GAAAAAGCCCTGTCGATGCTCACCTCGCCTCGGGTTCGCCAGGCTTTTGACCTCTCTCAAGAGCCGGAGCAGTTGCGTAATCGTTACGGTCGCAGCACCTATGGTCAGGGGTGTCTGCTGGCGCGGCGGTTGGTTGAATCGGGTGTGAAGTTTGTCACCGTGTACTTTTCCAAGAGCATCGGCGGACGCAGCAAAACCAGCGGTGGCTGGGACACTCACGGATTCGACAACACTCGCATGTACAAGATTCTGCCGGCCTATCATCTGCCCATCACCGAACACACGCTGCCGGTGCTACTCGACGACCTACAGGACCGGGGAATGCTCGACGAGACGCTGGTGCTGTGGATGGGCGAGTTCGGCCGCACGCCGAAGATTAACGAAAATCTCAGCCGCGACCACTGGCCGCAGTGCTATACCGTGCTGATGTCGGGTGGTGGCATTCAAGGGGGGACCGTCTACGGGTCCTCTGACAAGAACGGGGCGTATCCGGACCGCGATCCGGCCACGCTGGGCGACGTGGCGGCCACCATGTACTTGTTGCTCGGTATCGATCCGCAGACCGAAATCTACGATCGGCTGAATCGTCCGCTGCCCATTGCCCACGGAAACGCGATCCCGGCGGTGATGGGGTGACCGCAGTTGCGGATTCAGACGAGCGGTGGGCGTCAGCCCACTGATGTTTGCAAATCGCTGAGCCCACACATCTTTAGAAAGCAACAGCCGGCTGACGCCGGCCGCTCGCCAGCCACGATCGAACTCGAAAAACTGACAGATTGGGGTTTCCGCACCAGCCTAAATCTGTATATTCCCGTCTTCCCGCATGACGATCCGCACTTCGTTTTTCGTAATTCGCGGCTTGCCCGGGGGTTTCGGCAGATCGGCGAGTGATGCCGGTAAGTGCGCCGTAGCCAACTCACCCGATGACCAAAACAACGCCTTTTGAACTGCTACGACCCGGCACAATGCTGCATACTCATTCACACAAATTCATCGAGGCACGTTTATGGGGAAGCCCACGAAAACTGCTGCGTCCACCTCGATAGCCTGCGGCAATATCTTCGTCTGTCCTACCTGCCTCGCGGAGGCACTCACGGAAGACCAGGATGCGCGGCTTGGCCGTTTTCTGTTTTGCGGGAGTTGCGGAGCGGTCTTTCCAATTCGAGCCGATATGCCGCAATTGATCGATGTTCGTGTGTTGCTGCGGCTGCCCAAAGACGTTTTGGCTGTCTGGCACATTACACAGCAGCGGGCGCTGCCGATCTATGAATCGAACGATGTTCATAGCTGCTCGGTCGATGACCGGTCGGACGTGCTGACCGTCGGCCAACTGATGAACCTTCGCGGGAAGAGGGTTTTAGACATCGGTAGCGGGTCGTTCGTCGTGCCGGGCTATGCCAAAGGCAGCGGCTACAAAAGCTTCGTCGGCATCGACCCGATTGCTGGAAAATCGGCTCCGGACTTTCCGTTCGCAACGGCGGTGGGAGAAATGTTGCCGTTTGCCAACGAATCGTTCGATAGCGTGCTGTTCGGAACGTCGTTGGATCATGTCATCGACGTCGGGCGCGTGCTGCGGGAGACGGCCAGAGTTTTGCGGCCGACCGGTGAAATCTGCTACTGGGGGGGGTTCGTATCAGACCCGAGTCTGATGCACGACTTAAACAGCCGAGTCTTTCGCTGCCTGGACGCTCCGTTTGTGTACCCCGGACGTGAACAGGCCATCGTGGATTATCTGTCGCATCGAGACCAATACGGCTGCTCACTACGGGAAATCGACGAAGATCCAACTGCCTACGAACAGGCCCTGGTCGATGATTTTCATTTTCGTCATTTCGGCCGCGCGCAGTTGATTGAGGCATTTTATCTGGCCGGTTTTACGGTCCTGATGGAAAAAACTCTGTGTACAAAAGAAGGCGTCCGGTCGACATTTATCTCATTCGGCCGCACGATGGTGATCCGGACCCAAGAACTGTCGGTTGCACTGGCCGGTCTCAATCAGGTCCGCAGCGAATTGCAGCACGACCACGAAGAGCAAATGATCGCCAACGGGGCCATCCGAGAGGTCGGAAAGGAAGTCGGATCAAAGCTGTCACATGTCTGCGAAGACGTCAAACACCTTGTCAACATGGTCCGGGGTGAGATTCAGGTCATTCGGTCCGACGTGAACGGTGTGCAGCAATATCTCAATCGGATCACCTCGCCAAAATGCTGGCTGAAGAGTTGTCTACAGTTGTCTGGAGCATGGTTTCTGGCTCGTGTTGCTCGCTACGCGATTCGTTTGGTGCGGCAGTCGCCCAAAGTCATCCGTTTCGGAATCGCATCGCTGGCCGCCCTGTTCAAGTTCTCCCGCCGCAAAACGACCGGTGGGAACCGAGTGCTGATGCTGACAGTCAGCCAGATCGATATCGATCCGCGTATCAACAAAATGGCGAGATCGCTGGGCCGCAACGGGTATGAGGTGGAGATTCTCTGCCTGGCGCCCCCGGATGAGCCGTTCCGCGTCGAGCAGGTGGCCGAGGGTGTGAAATACGTGCGGACTCCCGTCGATCTGACGGTGTTCTGGATATACTTCCAGGAAGATTTTCGCCGGGTCGGACGGACTCGCTCATACGATTATATTCATGCTCACGACCTGACGACGCTGTGGACCGGCTGGTTGCTGGCCAGCGCCAAGAACGTTCCGCTGGTCTACGACGCGCACGAAATGTGGTCCGAAAACGTTGTCTGGAACGGATTCGAGTACAACGAAATGTCGCGTTGGCGACGGATCCTGTTCCATTTTTACGAGAGGTTTTTGACAAAACAAGCCGATGTGTTCATCTCGGTCAGCCCTTCGATTTGCAGTGACTATCGGCGGAAATACAAACTGGCCGAAAAACCGGTGATGATTGCGAACTATCCGGAAATTCCGTCCAAAACTTTGGACGAGGCCCCCTCGATACGTGAGTTGTGCGACGTTTCGACAGAGAAGTTCATCACGTTGTATCTCGGTGGTGTCAATCCGGTTCGCAACATCGAAAATGTAATCCAAGCGCACCAGCAATTGCCCGAACAGTGTGTTTTCGTCATTCGCGGGCCGGGCGTGGAATACTACGGTGAGCTTTACCTGCAGCAGGCTCGGGAGCTGGGCATTGGTGATCGGGTGTTTGTGCTTCCGGCGGTCGGCCGCGACGAGGTCGTTGCCGGTATGAAAGGGGCCGACTGCGGCATCGTTATGCTGCGAAATCTGTGCAAGAACTTCTACTGGTACTATCCGAACAAGTTCTTCGAGTACATGCTCGGCGGTCTCCCTGTTGCAGTCTCCGATTTTCCGGATGTCGGGGCGCATATTCGCCGCGAGCGCTGTGGAGTGGTCTTTGATCCAAATTCGCCCGAAAGCATTGCAGCGGCGATTCGACAACTCGCCGAGGACCGTGATGAGGCCCGGGCGATGGGCGAACGCGGCCGCCGCACCGTGCTGGAGAAGTATAACTGGGAAGAAGCCAACAAGCGTCTGATCAGCGAATATGAGCAGTTGTGCAAACCTTCTAAGCGAGCGGCTTAACGCGAACGATCAAAGCAGGAATACGCCGACATTCGGGGGGGAAGCCGTTTTGTTCCGCCGCCTGGCAAAACTAATTTATCGAACTATCCTCGAGCAGGAAACGATCGTCCACCGGCTACTCGTTCGGCGGATGATGTTCTTGAAACGGGTGGTGTTCCTCTCGACCGTTCTTGTTTTTCCCACATTTTTGATGTTCTCGTGGATCAGGCTTGGGGTTCGCCTGCTGTTCGGATTGAAACCGACCGTCCTCTGGGCGCCCACTCCCATTCTCACGATTGTCGACAGTTCAGAGGTCCTCAGGCGGCAGGGCTACTCCAGCACCACTCTCGTGTTCACTTCGTATTTCATCACCGACCGGTTTGACATCAACTTGAAGTCGTTGATCCAGAATCCGGCCGTCGGCTACTGGCTGCCGAACGTGTTGTTCCTTTGGTCGCTGCTGAAGTTTGACATCTACCACTTCTTCTACGATGGAGGCTTGTGGTCGGGAATGAAAATCGTTCCCGAAGCGAAATGGCTCGAATTGCCGTTTTTGCGGCTCGCCGGCAAACGAATTATCGCGTCGGCCTACGGTGCCGACGTGCGAACCAAGTTCGAGAACGAGCGGTGGCAACCGGTCAACATCTGCCAGGAATGTCCCGAGCCGGGAAAATTCTGTGTCTGCAACGTCGGGACCGGCACCCTCAACATCAAGTACTACCGCGATTGGTGCAACGTGTTGTTGGCCACGGGAGACATGCACGACTTCGTGTTCGGCAGCCGAAAGGACATCAACTACTGGCCGATCGACGTCAATCAGGTGGAGTTTGTCGGTATCGTGCCGCACGACGGACCCGTTCGGCTGGCGCATTCACCGAACCATCGTGAGTTTAAGGGAACTCGTCACATTGAGGCCGCTATCGCCGCCCTTCAAGCGAAGGGTTACGACGTCCAGCTCGACATCGTCGAGAAGGTCAGCAATGCCGAGGCGAAGCGCCGCTATGCGGCTGCCGACGTGGTTGTCGCGCAGTGTCTGGTGGGATGGGGATATACGGAAATCGAAGCGATGGCGGCCGGCAAACCGGTCGTGACTTATCTGCGCGATCCCAAATCAGTGTCTCACATGCCCGGCTGCCCAATGGTGAGCGCCCATCCCGAAACTCTACAGCAGCAGCTCGAAAAGCTCATCACGCAGCCGGTACTGCGCGAAGAACTAGGCCGACGAGGCCGCGAATACGTCGAAAAATACTGGTCTTACGAGGCATTGGGACCACGCTACGACCAGCTCCATCAGGCGGTCTGGCGTGACAACCGGCTTTGGAAAACGCTCAAAGACAAGTGGCTCGACTTCTTCCGCGGCGAAACTCGTTACCGTGTCGGCAATCGGCTCTTCGGAAAGAAGCTCGAGGAATGGGCCATTCACTCTGACTGCTTCCTGAATACCCGCCGGATCGATTCCGGTTGCTACGGCCAGCCCCCCTACGACGAGCACGGACTCCCGCGGATGTTCTACAACGGCCGGTATGTCGAGCATCCCGGCGTACTGGCATTGACGGCGATGAACGCCTATCACTGTTCCCTGGCCGAGCCGGATAACGAACAGCATACGCAGCGTTTCCTGAAATACGCGGGCTCGTTGAAAGACCGTTTGCAGATTGACGAAAACGGCGTAGGACGTTGGTACTACCCGTTCGAAACAATCGGCCGGCCCGGAAAGATGCAACTCCCGTGGGTCTCCTGCTTTTCACAGGCGACCGCGCTCTCGATGTTATTGCGGGCCGATCAGATTCAGCCCGGAGAGGGCTTCGGGGAGTCGGCCGTCGCGGCTGCCCGACTTTACCAGGTCTCTCTGGAAGACGAGGGAATTCAATGTCTCGACGAGGGTCTGACCTTCCTGGAAGAGTATCCCGAGGATCCGCCGTCGCACGTCCTCAACGGATTCATCACCGCAGTGCTCTCGCTGCACGAGTATTGGCGCGTACATCAGGAAGAGTGGGCCCGCTCGCTTCTGGACCGCTGCATTCAAACGCTGACACAGGTGATCAGCCGCTATGAAACTCCACAGGGACTGCGCTACGACCTGCGACTCGAGGGAGTCGTCAGCCCCGACTACTACTACTTTATTGTCCAGCAGCTTTGGGCGCTGCACCAAATTAGCGGACAGCGAGTCTTCAAGAAATACGCCCACCGTTGGACACGGGCAATGCACCGGCAAAAGCTGGCGCAGTTCGTGACGTTGAGAATGCCGCTGTGACAGTCAGTAACTTTCAGAAAAATCCTGCGCAGGATGGTCGGGAATTTGACCAGTCGAGGGTCAAGAGTCGAGAGTCCAGAGCCAGAAAGAGATGGACTATCGACTGGATGACACCAACTGTTCAACGCTGTTTTTCCGACCTTCGACTCTCGACTTTTTTTGATTCCAGCTACGCCGGATTAGAGAGGACTTTGGAATGCTTCGCGTTCTGCATGGGCCGGTCAACGTCGGGAACCACCCCTGGGTGCTTTCTCGGCAGGAGCGGCTGCTGGGCGCGCGAAGCGAGTTGGTCGTGAACTACTCGACTTGGTTGAAATACAACGCCGACGAGTGTCTGGGTGAATACGGAGTCAAAACTTTTCGCACGGTTGCGAAACGGTTCTGGTTCGGGCTGCGGGCGCCGTTTCGCTACGACGTGCTGCACTACTATTTCGGACGGACGTTTTGGTGCTGGGACGATTGGGGCCAACCCAATCGACTTTGGTATCGCGATTTGCGTCTGGCGCGCGCGATGGGCCGAAAGATCTTCATGACACTGCAGGGCTGCGATGCGCGGCTGGCCGGCCGTTCTGATCGCCGTTACCAAACGACCATGTGCCGGGAAGGGCGTTGCACAGCCTATGCGACATGCCGGCAGCTTCTCGATCGCCAGAGGGTCGAACTGATCGAAAACATATTGCCGCTGTGCGACAAGACGTTCATCCTCAACCCGGAACTTTCCCATTACGTCCCCGGTGCGACATTTCTGCCATTTGCCAACGTCGACGTCGAACGATTCGAACCGATCCCGCCGCGGACGGACGGACCGATCCGCATCGTGCATGCGCCCAGCGACCCGAACATTAAGGGGACAAGCCACATTGAAGCGGCGGTGCAGCGGCTCAAAACCCGCTACCCAATTGAATTCGTCCTGGTACAAGGGTTGACCCATGCCGAAGCCATGAAGCTCTACCGTTCGGCCGATCTTGTGATCGATCAGATCCTCGCCGGCTGGTACGGGGGGCTGGCGGTTGAAGTGATGGCGATGGGAAAACCGGTCATCTGCTACATTCGCGATGAAGACCTGTCCGTCATTCCCGCCCGCATGCGCGAAGAATTACCGATTCTGAACGCGACGATCGAGAACCTGGAATCGCGGTTGGTGGAAATCATCGAATGTCGCGATCAATGGGGCCGCTGGTCGCAGCAGGCTCGCGAGTTCGTCCTACGCTGGCACAACCCCAGACGAATCGCCCAAGCGATGCTTGACGCTTACGGCTCGCCCGACTCACGATTCTCGCTGGCCGAGAGAGTGGAGGCCCGAAAGCGATGTGCGGCATAGCTGGCATAGTGCACTGGGCAGAGCAGCCCGACGCTCCCGAGCGAGTCGAGCGGATGATCGCTGCCATGCACCATCGCGGTCCCGACGGGAACGGCTGCTGGAATGCCACTGACGTTGCCCTCGGACACGTCCGACTCAGCATTCTGGATCACTCAGGCGGCCGGCAACCGATGACCAACGAAGACGGCAGCGTGATAGTTGTCTTTAACGGCGAGATTTACAATCATCGTCAGCTCCGCCGAGAGCTGCAATCGCTCGGTCACGTCTTCAAGACCGATCACTCCGATACCGAAGTCCTCGTACACGGTTACGAAGCCTGGCAGGAAAAACTACTGCCAAAGCTGAACGGAATGTACGCCTTTGCCATCTGGGACCAGCGGCGGACCCGTCTTTTTCTGGGACGGGACCGGTATGGGATCAAACCGCTGTATATCGCCCGTGGCCGGAACAACACGCTGATTTTCGCCTCGGAAATCGGCTCGATTCACACATCGGGGCTTGTGGAGAAGAAGGCCTCAGCACCGGCGATTCTCGAATACCTCAGTTTGCAGAATTACTGGGGCGAGACGACGTTGTTCGACGGCGTTCTTCAGTTTCCAGCCGGACACTGGCAAACGGTCGAATCGCAGCGGACGCGCCGGGAGAAGTATTGGGATTTCAGCTTTCCGCGCTCCTGCCGTTTGTCGATGCAAGACGCCGCTGCGGCCCACCGCGACATCCTCGAAGCGACAATAACGCGGCAAATGGATGCTGATGTGCCGGTGGTCACGTACCTCTCCGGCGGAATCGATTCGTCGGCGGTCACTAGCTGTGCCCAACGGCAAGGCCGGGTTCCGCGGGCCTATACCTGCATTTTTGATTTGGAGGGAGTCGGCGATGACCGCATTGTCGACGAACGGGAATTCGCCCGCAATTTGGCGGAGCACATGCAGATCGAGCACGTCGAACTCGAATTACCGCAGGATTCACTCACGCGGGCGCTGGACCGGACGATTCGGGCGCTGGAGTGTCCGCAAATGGGCATGTCGTACGTCAACTTTCTCATCGCCGAACGTGTCGCGCAGGACGCGAAAGTGGTGCTCTCTGGCACAGGGGGTGATGAGCTGCACGGCGGGTATTTGTACCGTTACCAGGCGGTCCCGCGGGCCGATGACTGGCGGTTGCGCCTGAAGCGCTGGGCCCGGTGGATGCGGGGCCGCTCGGACGGCGACGCCGAATCGGTCTTCCGCGGATTACTGAATTTCCCCATTCCCCAGCACGAGTTGAACAACGCATTGACCGACGAGTTTCGAGCCGAGGCCGGGGAGTTCTCGATCAGGGATCGCAGCCGTTCGCTGTTCGCCCAGTGTCCCTCTTCCGACCCGTGGGATCTGGTGATGTTTGTCGATGCGAAGACCTATCTCCACGGACTGCTGATGGTGGAAGACAAACTTTCGATGGCGCATTCGCTAGAATCGCGAGTCCCGCTGCTCGACAACGAATTGGTCGATTTCATCCTGGATGTGCCGTGGTCGAAACTGTGCGATGGCCATAAAGGAAAAATGCTGTTCCGCGAATCGGTTCGCCCGTTTGTGCCTCCGCAGGTGTATATGAAACCGAAGATGGGTTTCGGCCCGCCGGACGCATCCTGGTATCGGACGACCCTACAAAAATGGATCCGTGCCGAGCTTTCTCAGGAAAAGATTCGTGCGCGGGGTATTTTTCGGCCCGAGTTTGTGCGGAACATTTTAGAGCAGCATTTCACGGGCGCGCGGAACCATGTCGCGGTGATCTGGTCGCTTTTAAGTCTGGAAAGCTGGTGCCGACTGCACGGCATGTACGGCGGCAATCTCGACGAAAAGGGGAAAGGAATTGCGACGGCTGCCTGATCCGTGCTACGCAAGACAACAAACGGCACGGGCGGGCAGCCTCAAACAGAGATGTACTTGCGGAATGCGACGGCCGATATGACGCATGCCGTTTTCGGCAACATCAGTCAGGGAAAGACTCGGCATGAGAACAGATCTCCTGAAACAAGCGATTTGGCAAACTGGAACATCGGGGCCACATTTTCAAGTGGACGTTTTCGAAGAACGAGACGGCCATGTTATGGAGGGCGTCTTGCGGACGTCCGAAGAGGATTGGTATCCGATCACCTCCGGCGTTCCCTGTTTTCTACAAGGCGGGATGCGGCCCGATTTCACGGAATTCGAACAGAGACACGGACTGGTTCCCCACATCAGCGAAGGACCCTGCCCCATTTCACAG
>CAUZTK010000149.1:0-9320 GCA_963582395.1 Planctomycetota bacterium
AATCGCACAATGCTGAACGATGAGATGCTGCCAACGAACCGAGTTGCTCTGAACCAGCGGCCGAGTTCTGTGCGGTTTGGTGTGCTGGTTCTCGTGGCGGCGGCTTCGAGCAGCGCTTACCTGACACGGCACTGTATCGCGGTGGCCAACACAACGATCCAGGACGAATTGGGGATCGACGAAAGCCGGATGGGGTGGGTGCTGGGGGCGTTTTCGGCGGGATATTTCCTCTGTCAAGTTCCCGGCGGATGGCTCGGCAACCGGATCGGAACCCGGGCGGCATTGTCGACGCTGAGTACACTCTGGTCGCTATTCACAATCTGGAGTGCGGCCGTGATGTCGTTTGTTCCGCTGATGGCCTCGCGCATGGCCTTCGGTCTGGCACAGGCCGGGTTGGTGCCGAATTCGGCCCGGATCATCCACGATTGGTTTCCGCTCCAGAAGCGCGGTATCTATAGCGCGACGATTGGAGCGTCGATGTCGATCGGCGGCGCGGTGACCATGGGCCTGACCGCATGGCTGATGACGGATTTCCACTGGCGCGAAATATTTCGCATGTATTCGCTGGTTGGAATTGTCTGGGCAATCGTTTTCTACGCTTTCTTCCGCACGCGGCCTGAGCAGCATCCGTGGGTGAACGAAGCGGAAATCTCTCTGATCGAAGGCCGCGAGCAAACTTGCGAAATCGAGAGCAGCGGCCGGCAGAATAGCGGTTCCATCGAATCGAACCAGCAGGTCGATGACCAGCCGGTGACGCCGGCCGAAAAGCCCCGTCTGATTCCCTTCCGATCGATCGGCGGTCTTTGTGCACAGTCGTTTTTTCGCGCGGCGGGTTTTGGATTGTTCGTTTCGTGGTTTCCAGCTTATTTGGAATATCGCTACGATGTGTCGCGGGAACAGGCCGGCACGATGGCGATGTATCCACTCGTGGCGAAAATTGTCGGCGCACTGTTTGGCGGACTGTTGGTGGACTTCTTGCTGAAGCAGACCGGCAGCAAACGTATCAGCCGCTGCGGCGTGGCTGTGGTTGCGCTGGGCTCGTGTGGATTGTTGATGGCCTGTTCGACCTGGACCTCTTCGGCATCGATGTTCGTGGCGCTGATGTCGGTCGGAGTTGGCTTTTCCGGGCTGGGTAACCCGCCCTCCTGGACGGCCGGTATGGACGTCGGCGGCCGCCATACGGCGGTGATGATGGGCATCCAGAATATGTGCGGAACGGTCGGCGGTTTCACGATGCCCGTCGTGCTTGGTTACCTCATCGGGAACATCAAACAGACCGGTGGCGACTGGAACCTGGTGATCTATTTCGTCGCCGCCATCTTCATGGCCGGAGCCGTTTGCTGGCTGGCAGTCAACCCGAATGAAGAAATTCAGGTGTGAACGTCGAGCATCAGCCACCGCAAATCAGCGTCGAACGCCATCTCTGTTCTTTCCTAACTTTGCGAAACTTTGCATCCTTGAGTCTTTGCGTTGAGCCGGTTTCCAGTTAAAGTGAAGGGTCAGCTTCCTCGCCAGGGGAGAGACTGTTCTTCGGAAACGATTGACCATGAACGAGACCGTGTTGGTTCGCTACGGATCCATTCCCGAGGTTGCTCGATTTGATGTTGCCGTTACTGAACCGATCCAGCGCGAAGAAGCGGTTGTCGTCCGCAGCCATCGAGGGGTCGAAGTCGAAACGTTGTTGGAACCGGTGGGCGGCAACACAAATGCCGCCGGTTCAGCCAGCCTGCATTCGGACGAGAAACCGGTCATTCTCAGACGGGCGACGCCCCAAGACCATGACCGAGCCGAACAACTGCGGTCCGAATGTCAACGACATTTCGACGAGTGGCGACGGCGGATCTGCGATTGGGACCTGGACCTGGTCAATCTGGAGCGGACGCTGGAGAGGACGAAGCTGATTTTGTATGTCTTGAATAATCGCGGTCCCGACTGGCGCTGCAGTCAGCGGCGGCCGGTTTGGGAATCGTTGAAGTCCAACCGGTCGGTGACGACGGGCTCGTCCGTTTGGAGCCTTCGACGGGGGATGCTCCACGGGAGGCTGCCAGGGCAGTGGATGTCACGGCTGATTCCTACGGTCGACGAATTTCAAGATCACCAACTGGCCAGAAATGCGACAAACTGAACAATTGAGATCACCGATGAACAACACGCTTTTTGCAGAGTTGGACGAATTGAAACAAAGCGACGGGCCCGAGGCCGCCATCGAACGGCTGATCGCAACGCTTCGAGAGCGGGAGGACTTCCACAAGCTGTTCGACGCGCTGTGCCTTAAGAAAAAGTTCGAGCTGGGGCTTCCGCTGGCGCGGCCGACTTCGTTCGACGAGGTGCCCGACGACCGGCGTGGGGAGTTTGAGGACGGCTATGTTGCCGCCGCTCGAGAAACGGGAGAGTTGCTGTTATCGGCCGACAACATTCCTGAGGCTTGGGTCTATCTGCGGACGATCCACGAACCGGAAAAAGTCGCCGAAGCCATCGAGGCCGTCGATGTCCGTCGCGAGGCGGACGAACAGACCGAACAACTGATCAACATTGCGCTGTACGAAGGGGCGAACCCGGTCAAGGGTCTGGAAATGATGCTGCGAACGCACGGCACCTGCAACACGGTGACCGCGCTGGATCAGCAAATTCTAAACATGCAGCCGGCCGACCGTCGTCGAGCCGCCGCCCTGCTGGTGAACGAACTGTACACAGATTTGTCTCACACGCTCCGACACGAAGTCGAACAGAAAATGGCGTCGGTTCCGCCGGAACTGTCGTTGCGTGAACTGATGTTCGGCAGAGACTGGATCTTCGCCGAGGACAACTATCATATCGACGTCTCGCACCTGAACGCGGTGGTCCGCTTTTCCCGGCATTTGACCGATGCCGATCCGGAATTGCTCAAAGTGATCGAGCTGGCTGAATACGGTTCGAAGCTGTCGCCTCAGTTTCAGTATGAGGCCGATCCGCCGTTCGACGATTTTTACCCGGCCCACGTGCAGTTTTTCAAAGCGCTGGCCGATGAAGACCGCGACGATGCGCTCGCCTATTTTCGAGAAAAACTGGCGGGCGAATCGGACGAGGAAGCCAAACCAATGTTGGCCTACGTGTTGGTGGATTTATTAGTTCGCATCGAACGCATCGACGCAGCGCTGGAATTGGCAAAAGAGCACCTGAAGGACGTCGAGGACCCCGCCGGCTTTTCGTTCGCGGCGCTCTGCCAACAGGCGGGCCGCATGGACTTGCTGCAAACGGTGGCCCGCGAAAAAGGAGACCTCGTCAGTTACACCGCTGCGCTGCTTCAGTGAGGGGCCGGCAGAGAACAGCTTTCCGGCCCCAGTGGAAGGAGTTCATCGATCTTTGGCCCACACGACGTAGTACGGCCGTCAACGGGAACAATGTTTTATACCAAGGACATTTTGCTCCGTCCGGTCCAAATCAGAAAATCACAGCGAAGAACACGTTTCGGCCGGACATTTCAAAATGGCCATGCCATATCGTAGGCAGAATCGCGCCGCATGGAATCGGCTTGCTGAACGGAAGAGTCAATTCACGCGGGTGGCAACCGACGAGGAGTGCTGCAACCCACTGGCGACACTGGATAGCCGCGGATGGCTGCCGAAGAGTGTGAACGGGCTCGACGTGCTTTGTCTGGCCAGCGGGGGCGGCTGGCAGTCGATCCTCTATGCCGCCGCCGGAGCGAAGGTGACCGTGGTCGATCTCAGCCCGGCGATGCTTCGGCTCGACCAGCGTGAAGCGACCCGTCGAAACCTGCCCCTGCGGACCATTGCCGCTTCGATGGACGATTTGTCGATGCTCCGCGACGAGAGCTTCGACATTGTTCATCAACCGGTCAGCACATGCTACGTTCCCGACGTCGCCGCCGTTTATGGTGAAACTGCTCGCGTTCTGCGCGACGGGGGGCTGTACATCAGCCAGCACAAGCAACCGGGCAGTCTTCAGATCACTCATCGCGACACACAAGACCGATACGTCATCGGGATCGAGTACTACCACGAAAATCCACTGCCCCCTTGCGAAGATACCTCTTACCGTGAAGCCGGGGCGACTGAGTTCCTGCATCGCTGGGAGCAGCTCATCGGCGAGCTGTGCCGGGCTGGCTTTGTCATCGAGGACCTGCGCGAGCCCTGCCGAGCCGACCGCAGTGCGCCGCCCGGTCACTATCGGCACCGTGGGCGATTCACGGCACCCTATCTCCGTTTGAAAGCCCGTCGCCGGCCGCGCCGCGAAATCAACAAAGTACAACCGGCCATCTGGACGCCTTAGAGCACCTGTCAGGACCCAGGGACTGCCGGCACGCGCTGTTGACGCCGATGATGATTGCGTCGATCATGAGAAGAGGGAATGATTGAGATCGAGAGGGGGATAAGTTGAGAGAGTGATCGAGTGAAGGAGAGAGGGAGTGAGGGAGACGAGGAGAGAGTGAAGTATGTGTAGTTTTTCTCTCTCTCCTTATATTCCTCTCTCTCCATCTCTCCCTCTGTCTGCCCTCTCAGCCCAATGATTCTTGAGGTCCTTGGCGATTCTCCTCACCAATTTGCGCAGAAATTGATTGATACATCATTCAGGGGTCTCGGTAGAGATGGAAAGGCAACAGGTCTCCAGCCGTCAACGTTTTAGTTGTTACAAGGCGGAGTTCCACAACCGCGACGAACCGCGACATGAGACTGCCCGATCTGCCGCTGGCCACGGTCGCTCACATCACAGAGTCCGTTCGTCGACGGCGCTGATTACCAGCTTCTTTGGGCTGCTACGTGGCCAGAAACGGTCGGTCGCCTTTTCATTGCTGACTCTGTCGGTCGCGACGCTACTAGCGCTGTTTCCGCCGGCGGCCACGAAGTTGGTGGTCGATTTCGTTCTGGTCGGAGAACCAAAATCATTGCCGGCATCAGTTCCCGAATGGGTGCCGCGCGATCCTTGGCAGCTTCTGCTGTTGATCACGGCGGTGGTGATCGTGGTTTCGCTGCTGAAGATCGGGTTTCATATCTGGGGACGCTGGCACGCGACACGGGTCACCAAGCTCGTTCAAATGTCGGTCCGCAAGCGGCTCTTCGAACACGCGGTCCGTCTGCCTTTGCACAGGGTGCAGGAACTGAAAGCGGGCGGTGTGGCCAGCGTTCTCCGCCAAGACGCTGGGAGTGTGGGCGAGTTGGTTTTCGGAATGCTCTACAATCCCTGGCGGGCGGTGATTCAACTGGTCGGCAGCCTGTGCGTGCTGGCCTGGGTTGACTGGCGGTTGCTGATCGGCGCCATCGTGCTGTTACCGTTGATTTATGTGACGCACCGAACCTGGATCAACCGCATTCGCCCACAATATCGCAATATCCGCGCCCAGCGCGAGGCCGTTGACGCCCAGGCAACCGAGTCGTTCAGCGGCATGCGAGTGGTGCGGGCCTTCAGCCGGCAACGCAGCGAAACCAGCAGAATTATGCGCGGCAATCACCTGATGGGCCGCCAGGAACTGTACGTTTGGTGGTGGTCGCGGACAATCGAGATCATCTGGGACACGATGATTCCGCTGGCTTCAGCCGGCCTGTTGTTGTACGGTGGCTGGCAAGTGCTCGAGGGCCATCTGACTTTGGGCGATCTGATGATGTTTCTCGTCTACCTGCTGATGCTGCTCGGGCCGTTGGCGGTGCTAGCGCAGAGCGCGGCCCAGTTCCAGAACAGTCTGTCGGGACTGGACCGGGTGCTCGATCTGCTCGAAGAGCCGCGAGAGATGCTTCCCTCGAAGGACGCCGTCGTTCTCGCGAAAGGCCGGGTCCTCGGACGGATCACCTTCGAGAATGTGAGCTTTCTCTACCCCGGCACCGACCATTTTGCGCTGGACGGGATTTCGCTCGACGTCGAACCGGGAGAAACAATTGCGCTGGTCGGCCCCAGCGGCGCGGGCAAGACGACACTTTGCAATCTCGTCGCCCGCTTTTACGATCCCTCCGAAGGCCGGGTGCTGCTCGACGGTCGCGACTTGCAGGACATTGAGGTCGAGAATTACCGCAGCCTACTGGGAATGGTCGAGCAGGAGGTGTTTCTATTCGACGGCACAGTTGCCGAGAACATTGGCTATGCCGACCGGCATGCGACCGGCGACGACATCCTCCGGGCGGCCGAAATCGCCAACGCCGCCGAGTTCATCCGCGAACTGCGGCAAGGTTACGAGACGCTGATCGGCGAGCGGGGCGTGAAGCTGAGCGGCGGACAGCGACAGCGAATTGCCATCGCCCGGGCTGTGCTGGCCGATCCGCGAATTCTGATTCTTGATGAAGCCACCAGCAACCTCGACACCGAAAACGAACGGCTGATTCAGAGCAGCCTCGCCGCGCTGATGCAGCATCGCACCAGCTTTGTGATCGCGCACCGTCTCAGCACAGTGACGCACGCCGACCGGATTGTTGTGCTGGAAAACGGTTCGATCACGGAAATCGGCTCGCACGAGCAGTTGATGGCCTCCGCCGGAAAATACCGCGAAATGGTGCAGATGCAAACCAACCCACAGTCCAGCCTGGCCGAAGTGCCAGACTGACGCCCCCCTGACATCCATCCTCCATCCCCCAACGCCCACCATGATCATCGGAATTGTCAGCGACACCCACGGCCAGATTGAATACACCCGCCGGGCCATCAATGTTCTCGAATCTCTGGACGTTCGGCAGGTTTTACACTGCGGCGACATCGGTTCGCCCAGCATTGTCCCGCTGTTCGATGGCTGGCCGACACATTTTGTGTTCGGCAATGTCGATCACGACGAACAGGGGCTGCGGTCGGGCATTGAAGCGGCGGGACAAAGTTGTCACGGACGGTTTGGTTCTCTGGAACTGGAAGGTCGCCGGATTGCCCTGCTGCACAGCGACGACGGCCGCCGTTTTCGGGAAACGATCGCCTCCGACGAGTGGGATCTCGTCTGCTACGGTCATACCCATGTCGCCGAGCAGCATCACGAGCAACGGACGCTGGTGCTCAACCCCGGAGCCCTGTACCGGGCAACGCCGCATTCACTGGCAGTCGTCGACTTGCCAGAAATGAAGGCTACGCATTTCCCCGTTTGACCGGCTGTGCTTGCATGGAAAGCCGCGACCAGTCCTTAACCAAGCGAACTCGAATCAATATTTTTCGGAAGAGCCCAAAGAGTGCAACTACCAGGCGATCCTTGAGTTATATCGCCGCCCAGGAAGATTGGTCTCGCGTTGCGCTGCCTATCTCGGACATAATCTTGGCTCTGACCTTCTCTCCGTCAAATGAAAGGCGCGGTCTATGAAGTACGGCTTTGGACTCGTCCTGACGGGTGTTCTTGCAGGGCTCGTGTTTCTGATCGGATGCGGCTCGAGTCCACGGGTTCGGGATGCCTCGCAACCTTATCCGGCAGACTCGGAGTACGCCAAGTTTTCGCCGAAGAATTCAGTAGACGAAGCTGAGTTTGCGAAGACCGCGACCGCGTCCGACTCGCCGGTTCTGCAGGCCATTTTTCAACAAACGAAACCCCGCTTCACGCTGAGAAAAATCGACGAGTTGCTGATCTTCCAGCCGTCAAAGTACCCGGCCGGTAACTGGCGGCCCACGGGGCTCGAATTCGAAGACGTTAAATTCAAATCGTCAGACGGTACGAAACTGCACGCTTAGTTCTGCCCTTGTGAGAACGCAAGGGCGAGCATGCTGTTTCTGCATGGTAATGCGGGCAATCTCTCCGATCGCACCGAGTTCCTGAAGATCCTTCAGAAGGACCTTCGAGTTTCGGTGCTGATTCCAGATTGTTGCAGTTACAGTCGCAGCCAGGGGAAGGCGACGATCGATGGTGTCATAGCCGATGCCCGTTCAGCCAGTCGGGAGCTGGCTTCCCGCTCAAAGGTCAAAGAGAGCGAGCTGATCATCTGGGGCCGCTCGCTCGGCGGAGCACTGGCTGTGCAAGTCGCTGCGCAGACTCAGCCACGCGGCCTGATCGTGCAGAGCTCGTTTTCATCTCTGAAGGAAATTACATCTGAGCATTTTCCGAAGCTGGCGTGTATGGTCGGGAAGAAGCGTCTGAACTCAGTCGACACGATTCCTAAGTTCAAGGGGGCACTGCTTCAAAGCCATGGCACGAGAGACCTTGTGATCTCGTTCGCTTCGGACAAGAAACTTTTTAATGCCGCGAGAGAGCCTAAACAGTTTCTTGAGCTCACAGGACTCGGCCACAACGATCCCACACCGGTTTCGTTTTACCGAGAGGCCGATCGCTTTATCGGCCGGGTAAGTGGCACGCCAATGGTGTTTCGCCGGTAGGCGTGCTGAACCGTCGCTGACTCCAGTGTCTGTGGCAGGTGGCGATCCTACACGGCTTGGCTTCGGGAAAATGGAGCTTCGCGGCCCGCCCTGCCACAAGCGACACCTCGACCTCTAGAAACTTCAACCGAAACAACGCGAACAGAATTCGCTGCACTTCCGCCCTGCTTCCCCTTGGAATGTTCTTGCATTACCGATGCCGTGCGGAGACACTAAAGACGTTCCGCTGCACGTGCAAGATTATCAACGAGGGACATTTGTGACGGCTGCGGAAACTGTTGTCACTTTTGCCGCTACCTCTGGTCGTTTTGGGCCGACACGATGAGGTTCTCGCTGCTGCTTCCATTGCTCATCGTGATGCTGGGTTGTGGTTCCTCGGCAACGCCACAGTCAGGAAAATCGCAAGAAGCAGCCATTGCGGAAATCCGCAAGCTAGGTGGCCGGGTCTTCTTCTTGGACTCGCAGGCCCCCAACAGGCCCGTCATCGGTGTCAACCTCATCAACACCGAGGCCACAAATTCCGGGCTGGTCCACTTGAAAGAGCTGACCAGTCTGCAACAACTGATCCTCTCTGACACCAAGGTCACCGATGCCGGGCTGCAACATCTGAAAGGGCTGACCAATCTGCAAAGTCTGATCTTCATCGACACCAAGATCAGCGATGCCGGGCTGCAACATTTGAAAGGGCTGACCAATCTGACAAAATTGACCCTCGCTCGCACCCATGTCACAGGCGCGGGTTTGGTTCACCTCAAACGACTGACCAATCTTATCAAGCTGACCTTGGACGGATCCGACATTCAGGATGCCGAACTGGTCTACCTGAAAGCATTGCCCAACCTGCTCTTCCTGGAACTCAGGAACACCCCGATCACCGACGCCGGACTTCAGCACCTGACAGGACTGACCGGTCTAAAACGGCTGGACCTCGCCCACACCCACATCACTGACACCGGGCTCGAGTTCCTGACAGGACTGACCGGTCTAAAACGGCTGGATCTCGCCCACACCCACATCACCGACACCGGGCTGGAACCCCTGAAAAGACTGACCAGTCTGCA
>CAUZTK010000150.1:0-9311 GCA_963582395.1 Planctomycetota bacterium
TTCAGAACCCCCATCTGGGCGTCAACATTTTTTGGGGAGGTCGCAACGGTTTCGACATCAACAAGCGGCGGACTGTGCTCCGCGAACTTAATTTGGGAACCAGCAATGTTGCTGACCTGAACCGCGATGGTTATCTCGACCTGGTCTTGGGACAGTTCGATCCACCCCGGGGTGCCCGCCAGACCGATCTGATCATCTACTACGGGGGACGAGATGGTTTCTCGCGCGATCGCCGCGTGGCCATACCGTCACCCGGTCGCTCAATCAGCACCGTCGTGGCCGATTTCAACCGCGATGGCTGGCTCGACGTCGCCGTCAATTCGTACAATCAGAATGTGGTCCGCATTTTCTGGGGCGGACGCGACGGATTCAGCGCACAGCGTCAGGCCCAGATACCACTCCACAACCCTATCGATCTGGAGACCGCAGACCTGAACGCCGACGGGCACCTCGACCTGATCGTCGGCAGTTACCAGGACCGGCTCAGCGGAGATCATGATTTGGGAACGACGATCTTCTGGGGCACGACCCAAGGCTTTCAGACTTGGAACGCCCAATGGCTGCCCGGCTTCACGCCGATCGGACACTGCGTCGCCGACTTCGACGCCGACGGTTACCTCGACCTGTTCTCGCCGCATTATCATGCGAACGGCACGCGGGAATCGCTTCCGTGCTATTTGTATTGGGGCGCCAAGAACGGCTTTCGCATCGAGCGCCGCACCTCTCTGATTTGCGATTCCGCACACGATGCCCTCGCCGCTGATTTCGACCGCGACGGAAAACTGGATCTGGCGGTCGTCTGCCATGCCCTAGATGGCCGGCATCACACCGTCTCGAAAGTCTTTTACAACGACGGACACCGGTTCGCCGAGCCCAGTGTGACCCGACTGCCGACACACGGGCCACACTGGATGTGGCAGGAAGACATGGGGCACATTTATCACCGTCGCGGGCAGCAGACGTATGAGTCGTCGGTCTTCGAGTATCAACGGCCGGCGACACAGGGGAGTCTGTCGTACCAGGCCGACCTGCCCCCAGGCACGAAGCTGACGTTTGCCGTCCGCTCTGCCGCACGCAAGTCGCAGCTCGCTTCGCGGCCCTGGCGACCGCTCACGTCTGACACCTTCCTGCTGAAATCGGATCATCGTTTTCTGCAGTACCGGGCCCTGTTCGTCTCCGACAACGGCGACCGGTATCCGGTGCTGAATCGAGTCGAAGTACAGGCCATTCACAAACCAATGCGGGTCGAGAGGAACAAACCACGGAATCGGAAGGACGTAGATTAATAGGCTTACTCACAACCTTGGCTGCGAACGACACAGCTTTCGACCGATAACAGATTTCGACTGGCGAGAGAGGTTCTCAAGCAAACGCTGAGAAATCATCGCCATCCTGCTGAGATTCAGATTTTCGAGACCGATTTCTTGTCAGCCCATCTGTTGCCAGTGACAGTTTCACTCAAACTCCGACCGATCAACGATCTTTCCCGCGCTGCGCTGACCGCCTGGTGCGCGGAGCACGACGAGCCTTCCTACCGGGTCGATCAGTTGCGGCAGTGGTTGTTCCTCAAACGGGTCGATGACTTCGATTCGATGTACGATCTGCCGGCAAAGCTGCGGGAGGCCCTGCAGGAGACCTTCGAACTGTTCTGCTCCGAAGTCGTGGTGCATCAAACGGGTCGTGACCGGACCGAAAAACTGTTATTGCGGCTGCGTGACGGCAGTCACGTGGAGTGTGTGCTGATGCGCGAGCCGAAACGGCGAACGGTCTGTATCAGCACTCAAGTCGGCTGTGCCATGGGCTGCGTCTTCTGTGCCAGCGGTCTGGGCGGGCTTTGGCGAAACCTGTCGACCGGAGAGATCCTGGAACAGATTCTGCGCATCGATAGGCTGCTGGGCCCCGGCGAGCGGATCACGAACGTGGTGGTGATGGGCATCGGCGAGCCATTGGCAAACTTAAACTCGCTGCTGCCGGCGCTGCAGGTGTTGACCGAAAAAGAGGGATTGGGACTCGGCGTCCGGCGGGTCACGATTTCGACGGTCGGGTTGCCCGCGCAGATTCGTGAGTTGGCGGCGGTGGGAAGAGCGTACAATCTGGCTGTCTCGCTGCATGCTCCCAACGACCGGCTGCGGAACCAACTCGTGCCGGTCAACAGGAAGATCGGCATCGGTGCGATTCTGGAGGCGGCGGACGAGTACTTCCAACGAACAGGGCGGCGGGTGACCTACGAATACGTCTTGCTGGGCGGCATCAACGACGCTCCCGAGCAGGCACGCCAACTGGGGACACTGCTGCGCGGCCGTACCGCGCACGTCAACCTCATTCCGATGAACGACGTTGCGGAGTTTCCGTTCCAGAAACCGGCCGCACCTCGAACCGGGCGGTTCGTCGAGCTGCTTCAAAACAGCGGCGTGCAGGTGACGGTGCGAAAACGGAAAGGGGCCGATATCGATGCCGCCTGTGGACAGCTACGCCTCAAGCGGAAAGCGAGGGGGGAAGAGTGAGGGGTGAGGAACCGCGTTGTTGGCCGCTGATCCAAGATCACCGGTCAGTCCCGAAACTCGTTGGGGTCGAAATTGACCAACTGGCCGTCGCGAAATAGGAGATAGACCGTTCGCCCGGTGGCATCAGGCCCCCATCTGTAGGCAATGTCGGTCGCACGGTAAGTGCTGCCGATCTTGAACTTTTGATCGTCGAATTCCCGTTCACCCTGTTCACCAAAGATGCGGTTGACGCCGGCGAGCGTCATGCCCTGTTCGACGCGATTCGCCAGCAGCCAGCGAATGGCCTGGTGATCTCGCTGAGATTGATAACGGTGCCGATATTGTTCTTCCTGTCGTTCGTGGGTACCAAAATCGATGAACGACTCCATGCCGGGAATGCCGGCTTTGTGCAGCCTTTCACACCCCGTCACTGTCAGGCACATCATCAAGCAGGCGAACCAGCAAAAAATTTGGTCGCGAGTCCACATCGCTCAAACTCCTCGGTCGCGTTTGAGTCCTCAAAAAAGACCGCAGACGACGTCGTCGGTTCATCGTGGCAGGGCGGAATCGTAATCGATACCGACTCTCTGAGGCCATAGCGGTCTCATCTGCACCCTGCGTTGCGAGTGTGTAACTCGGTCACGACGGGGATGTTTGAGTTGATTGGGTCGTTTGGGGTCGGATTACTGAGAGGATAAGGATGAAGTTGGAAGGTGGAAACCACAATCGACGTCCAGCTCCTTCAACCTTCATCCTTCAAACAGCCGTGTGATTTCGTCCCGCTTAAAGACGGGCAACGACCGCAACGTGCCGTCGATCGAGCGCATCGAACAGCCCTCCTGCTGGGGAACGACGCTGCCGATGACGGCCGCTGCAATCCCACCTGATTTGAGCCGCTCGATGATCGCTTCTGCCTTGTTCGCCTCAGCTGAAATGAGCAGCGAACCGGAGGCGATCAGCCCCAGCGCATCGATACTGAAATGCTGGCACAGTAAGTCACACTCAGGCAGGATCGGCAGATCAGCTTCGTTGATGAACACCCCTACTTCGGCCGCCTGTGCCAACTCCCACAACCCGGTGGCCGTGCCCCCTTCAGTGGGATCGTGCAGCGCGTGGACCCCGCCCGATTCCAGCGCCAGTTGTGCGTCCCGCACGATCCCGATGCCCGGTTGATACAGAAAGTTCGCACAACGATCGATTTCGGCGGCAGACAGAATATCCGTGAGGTCTGAGCGTTTCTCGCGGGCGATCAGCGACGTTCCTTCGACGGCGATTCCCTTGGTGAGGATCAGTACATCGCCCGGCTGCGCGCCGCCGGAGGTGACAAGCCGATCGGGTGTCGTTTCGCCCAGCATCTGGCCGACAATAATTGGCCGATCCAGACCGTAAGTGATCTCGGTGTGTCCGCCGCACAATGTGACGCCCAGTTGGCGACAGGCTTCCGCGAGCTGCGCGAAAATGGATTCCACCAGTTCGGCCGTGGTGCCCGTTTCGGGGAGCAGCAGTGTCGCCAGAAACCAGCGCGGTGTTGCCCCGCAGCAGGCGATGTCGTTGGCATTGACATTGACCGCATACCAGCCGATTTCGTCCGTGGCAAAAGTAATCGGATCGGTTTTTGCCACGAGATACCGGTCGCCAAAGTCGATGACGGCGGCGTCTTCACCGATCCGCGGACCGACAACGACCCGCGGATCGTCCATCGCGTAGCTGGCCAACATTTTTTCAAGAAGTTGGGTCGGCAGTTTGCCGACGGGCAGCGACGTCATCGAGAGTATTCCGGCACCGGACAATCGGTTGAAAGCATGAATAAGGATGAAGGTTAAAGCAGTTGGGCATCGATTGTGGTTTCATCCTTCATCCTTCCTCCTTTCGCCTTCATCCCCTGCACCAACAAAGCGAGCAGGATAAAAGCCCCGAGCCCGGCGTAACCATACAGTTTGAACGGGCTGTTGCTGATGCTCCAGAAGCTGCCCAGCGCGGCCATGACCGCCGCCACCCCCATCGACAAATTCCAGGCGAATCGTTTTCCGCCTTGCGGCCGATGATCGCCGAGCAGACTTTTTGAGTTCATCATCAGGAAGAAAGTGAAATAGGCGATCGGCAATAACACCATGCCGAACATTGAGGTCGGCACTGCCAACCAGATTTTTGCGTCGCCTGTCCAGAGGAACGGCCCCGAAGCACCGACGACGGCCGCCAAGTAACAGCCGAACCGGTGCGGAGTTCCTTCGGCTTTGACACCGATCATCTCGCAGACCACAAAACCGTTGATCAGCATCAGAATAATAATTGTCGAAATGGCCATGCCGAGCACGCCGATGCCGAACACGTACTGCGACACACCTCGTCCCGTCAGTGGTGCCAGTGAATCGGCCAGGTTGAAGGCATCACGTTTGATGAGCATGGCGGCGAGTCGGCGGTCGGCTTCCGGCAGGTTGCGTCGTGCCTCTTCCAGCATTCCGGGGTGGGAATCTGAGTTGTGTGCCTCCTGCTGTTTCTTCAGTTCGCCGAACGTCTTCGGTCCCAACTCCTGTTTAAGACGCTTGTCAATCAGGCCGTTGAATCCTCCCACGAGATTGGGTGCCGGTTGGACCAGCTTGCCCGCTTCGTCTGTCTCGCCGAGAAAACCGGCAGCCGGCTGTGCATGAAACTGCAAAGCCGCTGCGATCACCACGCAGCTTGTCGCCAGCGCAAACGGAATGAATAACCCCGTCGAGAGATCGAACATGGCCAAACCACGGAAGTCGCGGCTCCAGCCGCGGGCCATCATCGAATACGGCAGTAGAAAGGTCATGTTGATGCCGACCGCCGTCGCGACGGCAGTGATCATCACTTGTTTTTGCTGGCTGACGATTTCGTGCTTCCAAAAGTCGGCGTACTGGCCAGTTGAGTTCAGCACGTCGTCGAAGGCTGCCGACGGTTCGAACAGCAGATTTGGGTTGGGGACGAATCCACCGGCGATCGCCCCCCAGTCAAGCACGCCCTTGGCGCTCATCTTGACGACCACGCCGAAAAAGCTAATCACGATGACCGCCACCATCACTTTCAGCAACGCCTCGAACAGCTTGATTCCCCATCTGCCCGAATCGTAAAACCAAACGATTATTCCGGCGACGGAAAAGAGCAACGCCACGACAATCAACTTTCCGGTCGGGTCCGGCATCGTTTCCGGCCCGAATAGTTGGGGAGCCAGGTTTTGCTGAATGGCCGCTGTTCCCAGTGCAAACTGCGGCATGCACCAAACCAGGTTGGCCATCAGCGTGGCTACGGCCCAACCCCAGCCGAGTACCGGGTTGATGTGCTTGTTGATGGCGTCGAAGGGGCGTTCGCCAGTGGAGAGGGTGACGTAACTGATGGCGCTGAGCATAATGATGCCGAGAATCATCGCCAAAAGTTGTAGCCACATCAGGCCGAAGCCTGCCAGCACGCCCAGGTACAAACTACCCGCCAGCGAACCTCCGCCCAGCGTGACGGCGCCTTGCAGCCAACCCGGTCCTGAGAGCTTAGTATACGCCAGCAGCTTTGCCGCCGTGCCCGCTTCCCGGACCTGAAGAATCGTTTGGCGATCGCGCTCGACAAGGGGGGCGTCTTCGCTCATGCTGGTCACTCTTTGGCTCCACACGTCGCCGGCGAACTGACTCGAAGGATTGCACCACCGGACAAGAAAATGCAGGCTAACCCGCGTGGGTGCCTTAAGCAAGTCAGTGCCCGCGAGGAAAGTACCGGTGCGAGCCGACCATCACAGCGCGCTGAGAAAACGCACCCCCTGGGAACCGAGTACCTTGTCAAATCTTAATTGACAGATTGGGTGCCACCGATGGTTTGACCACAAGTGGCAGTGCGATCGACGGGATCAACGTCATTGGAGCAACCGACGCCAACTGGTCAATCGCACTTGCAGACAAGTTGCCAGTGGCACCCGTCAATCGAGATTTGACAAGGTACGAGAGATGAATCGTGCGGAGATTCCCTTCGTAGGAATGCACGCGATGAGATGAGTTGGGTTGTCAGGCCAGGGCTTGTTTGACGACCTGCGCGTTTCTCTCGGTTCCGGTCAGAATCTGATCGAGTCCCTGGTAAAAGTAGCTGAGACGCGTATGGTCTAACCCCATCAGGTGCAGAATCGTCGCGTGCAGATCGGAGACGTGGCAGCGGTCTTCAACCCCGACAAAGCCCAACTCGTCGGTGGCGCCGATCGCCTGTCCCCCTTTCACGCCGCCGCCGGCCAGCCACATCGAAAATCCGAGCCAGTTGTGGTCGCGGCCCGGTTTTCCGGTCCCTTCGCTGGTCGGCGTGCGACCGAACTCGCCACCCCAGACAATCAACGTTTCATCCCAAAGACCGGAGCGTTTCAAATCGCTCATCAGCGCGCCGATGGGTTTATCGGTCTCGCCGGCGTGCAGACGGTGGTTGGAGATACAATTCGTATGCCCGTCCCAGGTATCCTCAATGTGCCCGCCGCCCGAATACAACTGCACGAAGCGGACACCTTTCTCGATCAACCGGCGGGTGGTCAGACATTTGCGGCCGAAGTCGGCTGTCAGCTTGTCGTTCAGTCCATACATCTCACGGGTCTGTGAGTTTTCCTGGTCGAGGTCGACGACGTCGGCGGCGCTGGTCTGCATTTTGTAGGCAAGTTCGTACGAAAGAATCCGGGCAGCCAGTTCCAAATCGCCCCGGCGCTGTTGCAAGTGTCGGCCGTTCAGACGGGACAGCAGATCGAGGGATTCGCGCTGCGAGCGGTGACTTATACCGGCCGGTGTGGCCAAATCGAGCAACGGCAGCCCCTGACTGCGAAACAACGTGCCCTGAAATGCAGCCGGCATGAAACCGGTCGTCCAGTTCGAGGCACTGCCGATCGGTCCGCCGCGAGGATCAGTCATCACGACAAAGCCGGGCAGGTTCTCGTTCTCGCTGCCGAGCCCGTAGCTCAACCATGAACCGAGGCTCGGCCGGCCGATACGCACGCTGCCGGTGTTCATCTGCAGACAGCCGGAGGCGTGGGCAGCCGTGTCGGTGTACATCGAGCGGATGACGCAAATGTCGTCGGCATGTTGTGCGATGTACGGAAACAGATCGCTGATCGGCAACCCGCTGCGGCCGTGATTGCGGAACTGGAACGGCGACTGCATCAGGTAGCCGATCGGGCGGTTGTTCGAGCCGACCTTCACTTTTCCCTGGTAGGCGGTGCCGTCAAATTTGCTCAGCGCCGGTTTCGGATCGAAGGTATCAACCTGGCTCGGCGCCCCGTTCATAAACAGGAAAATACAGTGTTTGGCCTTGGTGGAGAAATGCGGCGACCGGGGGGCGAGCGGGGACCTACTGTTGCCAGTCGCCGCCGATTCATCGGCCCGGGCCTCTTTCGGGAAGAACCCGTCGCGCGTTAACAAATCGATCAGCGCCAGCCCGGCGAAGCCGCCGCCGACCTCCCAAAGAAACTCTCGCCGAGTGCGGCCACAGGGTGGACAATTGGGACGAAAACGGCTCGTCTTTCCAGTCATCGCTTCATTCACCGGATAAGCGTTGCGGCTAATCTGTATACACGAACTCATTGAGATTATAAATCACCCGGCACATGTGGATTAAAGCGCGGCGATCGGCTTCGCTGCGCGAAATGGGTTTGCCCGTTGCGGCCGCTTCCCGCTGTAACTGATCGGCCTCGCGATGCAGGAATGCCGTCATGGCCGTCAACTCCTCGGAACTGGCGTTTCGGCACAGCGCGAGCCGATAAGCTCGTTCGATCTGCTGGACGGGGTCGTCGCCGGCTTCGCGCTGCAGTCGGGCCGCAAAGTGCCGCGTCTGCCGGTTCACGAACTCGCCGTTGTAGAGCGTCAGCGCCTGTGTCGGCACGCTGGTCACGTTTCGCCGGGCAGAACTGCGGGTCGAGTCGCAGAGGTCGAGAACTTCGAGCATCGGCACGACCAGCGATCGCTTGATGAAAGCGTACACTGTTCTCCGCGAGGCCTCGCGCTGGTCGAGCGGCTTCCAGATCTTATCCGGATCGCTGTGACCGTCCAGCGCCTCTTTGGGCACTGACAGATACGTGCTCGGACCGTACATCTTGCGGTTGAGCTGTCCGCTGACGACCAGCATCGAATCGCGGATGGCCTCCACCTCCAGCCGCCGAAACGGAAACCGCCAAAACAACCGGTTTTCTGGATCGGCCTGAGCGTAATCGGGCCGCCGGTGCTTGCTCATGCGATAGGTATTGCTGGAGAGAATCAACCGGTGCAGCTTCTTCAGCGACCAGCCGGCATCTTGGACGAACCAGTTCGCCAGCCAGTCCAGTAGCCGGGGATGAGACGGGTCGTCTCCCATCACACCGAAGTCGCTCGGTGTGCGGACGAGCCCCTCGCTGAAGTGAAACATCCACACACGGTTGACGATCACCCGAGCCGTCAGCGGATTCTCGGATCTGGCAATCCAGCGGGCCAAAGTCAGCCGGCGCCGAGAAGTCTCTTCGTCAGGGGCGAGAAATTGCGGCTGCCGATTTGCCAGCACTGTTGGCAGACCGGGCTGGACTTGTGGTCCGGTACTGGACGCCCGTCCACGCAGCAACAAGTGTGCTTTCGGCGGGTTCGGCGAGCGTTCCTGCATGAAGTAACCGCGAGGAAGATCAGGCGTCTGCCGCATCAAGGCTGCAATCTGCTCGTCTTTGACGACAATTCGGCGTTTTGTATCGGCGGGCATGGCAGCGGCGAGTTCCCGATCGAGCTGTGGTGCATGCTGTTCAACCAGTTTCTTCTGCACCGCCGATCGCTTGGCCGGCTCGGTCGTGAACGCTTGCAACACTGCGGCCGGAAGTTTGCTCCCACCCGACGTCAACAA
>CAUZTK010000151.1:0-9295 GCA_963582395.1 Planctomycetota bacterium
CGCTGATTTTCACCGAACAGGGAGCCAGCGACGTTCATTGGGCGGAGCTTCGTGTGCCGAAGCTGGATAACTCGGCACAGTTTCACTTCCAGCTTCCGAAATCGGCCGATTTGATTGGCGTGACTCTGAATGGGGCCCGTGTGAGCCCGGCCCGGATCGGATCGGATTTCGTGATCTCCCCGCTGCCCGAAGACACAACAAACCAACTCAAGATTCAATATCGGACTCCGTCGACCGGCGGCACTTTGCGGAGTTTGCGGCGGATCGTCGTGCTGCAGAGCAGTTCGCACACGATTCTCAAGTTCGATTGGCAGTTTGCGCTTCCGTCGGGAAGCCGCATCGTCGCGGAACCGGGGTCGGTGATTCTAGCCGAACCGCTCAGGCGGCTCTCGTGGACGGAACGGCTCTTCGGCCCCTGGGGACGCCCGGCCGATTCCGGATTGTTCCTGCCCAATGCGGGCAACTTCTGGAGAACCCTTTTCGGGAGCAACACAACCGGAACAACGCAAGAGCACGCAGAAGTCTCGGCCCCTGGCGGTTTCCCCCCGATCGGTTGGTCTATCAGTCGTGCGACGGCGCCAACTCTTCCCCAAGCGATCACGCTCGAAATTTGGCACGCTCCGCAAGTGCAACGGCTCGCCTGGATCGGAACGTTGGTCTGTTTGCTGGTCGGCTTGTCATTGAAGGTCCTCCGCGGTGCCGCTGGGGAACGCGCCGGAATCATTTGCTTGATCCTCTTTCCCATCGCCGCGTGGCTGGCTCCACCGGTTTATGCGGAGGTATTGGGAGGCTGCTTCACCGGAACTGTCCTCGCCGGGCTGCTTCCTCGCCGGTTGCTGGCCACGTTGAAATCGAAGCCGGGCGGCACCGACCCGAGAGCACTTGGCAGCACAAAGAGCTTTCGTCTCGGTCCCGCCACCGTATTGCTGCTCGTCACGGTGTCGCTGACGGCAAGTTCGACGGGTCAGGAGCCAACAGGTGAGCAGACTGCAACCAGCGCCAATACACAAACCGGGGACAGGTCCGAGGACATCGAAGTCCTGGTTCCCAGCGACGCCGGCAATCAACCCGACCATCGCTCGCCGATCGTCTACGTTGAAAAACAGGCGCTCGACCGGCTGAAGCAGTTGTCCCTGCGTCGCAAACAGGTGGACTATCTGATTTCATCGGCCGAATATCGAGTCCGCGTGGACCGTCAAAATTCGATGACCGTCGAGGCCCGTTATCGGATCGCGGTTCTGCCGTCGGCAAAATCTGTTCGGGTGGTGTTCCCAGTTGGAAACGTCAATCCCGCCCGCTGCACGGTCAACGACAAACCACAACCCATCGTGCTATCGGCAGACGGAAGGGAATTCATCGTCGAACTCGTACCGCTGCCGGCAGAGCGCTCGCCGAACGGCGTGACGCTCTTCGACGTCCGGCTGGAATTACATCCGGCCACGGTTTCAGTGGCGGGTGGGGGCGATTATCGGCTTGAAACGCTTGCCGTCACATCAAGCCGTCTGTTGCAGGAATTCGCACACCCGCAACCTTCGGTCGAGGTCGTCGGTGCGCGAGGGGAGTTCGTCAAGACCCCGGACGGGCGAAGCGTCACCGCCGAGTTGGGAAAAATCAATCGATTTCGGGTTTTGTGGTCGACCAATGCAAGGCCCGTTCAACCACCCCCCAAATTGGAAGCCCAAGTGACCGGCCTGGTTGATGTGAGGCCGACTTGGCTGCAACTCCGCTACCGCGTGACCTATCACGTCGTTCGTGGAAAAGTTGACTTTGTGGCCTGGACCCTGCCGCCGGTCCCCGAAAAGTGGGTCGTCCGAGAGGTGACGGCCAAAGACGTGCCGGTCGACTTTTTCATCTCCCCGCTGCCAGACCGGCGTTCACGGCTGCTGATCGAGTTTGCCGAGCCTCAAAACACAGATTTCGTCGTTGACGCGACGTTCCTTCTACCCCGAAGGTGGAGGGACGGCAAAGTCCAAATTCCACCTGTTGACCTGTTCGAGAAGGGTGCAGAACCGGACGACGTGGTCGTCACATTGCACCAACTCGGCGTCTTAACGTCGGCCGAGTTTCAATTGAGTCAACTGACCGATCTGGATGATCGGAACGATCAAGATCATCGCTTAAGGAATGCAACGGTCGAGTCGTTCCTAGCCAATCTCGGCGACGGCTTGCCGATCAAAACTCCACGGTTCGCATACGATGTCCTGGAACCGGCTGAACTTCTGTTAGGGCTGGCTCCGGTCACGCCTCATCGCCAGATCCGCATGATTCAGACAGGAACGGTTCGCAAACGCTCCCTCGATTGGTCGATGACGGCCGAAATCGACATGCAAACGACAAAAGCAGCCGCTTTTCGACACCGATTGATCGTGGCCCCGCAACTGAAAGTCACCCACATCTCCGTCCAAGAAGACGATGCGGAACGGCTCGTGTACTGGTCTCGTAACGGCGACCGACTCGACCTGTTCCTCAGCGACAAAACGACCGGTATTCAAAATCTATCCCTATCGGGAAGCATTCCGATCTCGCTTTCTTCGCAGGCAAAACTTCCCTTGGTTCGATTCGACGAGGCCCTGGCAGCCGACTCGAAGCTGCGGCTCTACCACGAACCGGAACTGACCGTCGAGTTGCTGGAGGCAGACTCGTTGATGCCCAGTCGGGAGATCGAAGCGGACCACGCCGCCGGCAATCTGGAATTGCTCGGCCAGTACCTTCTTGGCGATGGCGACCCAGTCCCACAGATTCGCGTCCGCCGCCGCCGTAACCGTCATCATGTGGTCACGCTCACACGGCTGGAAGGAGAACCGGCCGGCCGTCGCCGCGTTGCGATCCAACTGAACGTACAAAGCTGCGACGAACCGCTGCGACAGGTTCGAATCCTGATTCCTGCGGAATTGGCGCGCAGTTTTGAGCTCCACGCTGCCAACGCCAAATATCGTTCGCAGCGCCAGCCTGACGGTTCCGTGCTTGCAGTGGTCGAACCGACCGGAAGTGAAACCGAGACACTCAGCCTGCGCGTGACTGCGACGCTCTCAGTTCATGCCAGGGGAGACTGGAGCGTGCCAGTGATCGAGGTCCGGGACGCCGCCGATAGTCAGCACTATCTGTTGCTGCCTGTAGCCGAGCCGATCGTCCCGGCAGAGCAGTCTGCTTACGTCATCTCTTGGAGTCGGCTGCCCGGCTGGGCTCGAGAATCTGCGAGCGATGGCTCCGACGGAACAATTCCGAATGTCTACCGCAGTACTTCTAAGCTGTGGAATTTTGTCCGCAAACCAACCGGGGAAACGGCTGGCCACGGGCGCATTCCCCTCGTTCACACACGAATCTGGCTCGACCGGGATGCAGAGGAGTACGGTTGCACTGAAGTTTTGACGACGTCATCACTCGAACTTGGATTGGTCTTCGCTTGGCCGACGGGCACGCAGCTTCTCGCGTTGTTTGTGGACGGCGAAACAGTCGCTTTTCGCCCCCCACAATCAGGCTCGCTGACGGTTCCTCTCGACGTGAACCAGCGACCACACGCCGTCAAAGTGTACTGGTCGCGACCGGCGGACGAACCGTCATGGAGGCCCCGGTCTCGCGAGTTTCCCTATCCGAGGAGTGTACCCGTCGAGAGTTCGATTCTCAGCATCGTGCCTCCCCGCGGGACTTGGCTCACAATGCCGAAACGGATCACCGAAATCACGCCGCGATCGTTTGCGGTCGAACGTGAACGTGTTGACACAATCATGCGAGAAGTTGAAACACTGCAAACGGAGATCGAGCCGGTTTCGATCGAGCCAGGTTTCGCCGAACTCATGCCAGCATCGAACCGCGAGGTTCTTTACGGCAGACTGTCTGCCGGAGAGCATGCCGGTATTCCGTCAGGTTCATACTGGGTGATCGACAAGCGAATAACCACCGCCGCCCTGGCTTTGCTCTCTCTGCTGTTGGTGTTTCCGATGTCTCGCAAGCTGGCTCGGTTGCAGGCCGGCCGCTGGCTGAATCAGCACGAGACTGTCACCTGGATGCTGTTGGGTCTTCTGTGGTGGACCTGCTGGAGAGGCAGCGTCTTCGGAATGGCGCTGTTGCTGCTCACCGGTGTCGCGGCTTTGTGGAGGAGACAGCGGCTTAGTCAAAGTCGCGAAACTGCTGCTGCGGCCGTCGATCCTTCATCGAAATCTGTGTTGACGACCGGTTCAAATTGAACTTCCGTTTTCGGAAAGAGGTCGGCCTGCTTGCCAGAGGATCGTCGCCAGACCGACCGTTGCGCAGTACCAGGCAAACCAGTGCAGCTTACGCTGCGAGACAAGCCGCAGCAGCCAGCGCAAGGCAAACGTCCCGACAAGAAAAGCGGTCAAGGCCCCCACCGACAGGACCACGAGGTCGTGTGCGACGACACCGTCCGGGCTTTTCCAGATTTTTCTAATCAGCAGCACGGCCGCTCCCGAAATCGCCGGGATCGCAATGAAGAACGAAAAGGTGGTCGCCTCCTCCCGACGCAGGCCGGTCAACAGACCGCCGGCGATCGTACTTCCCGAACGAGAAACGCCCGGAAACAGAGCGAGCGCCTGAAACAGGCCGACGAGCACAGCGCCCCAGACCGGCAAATCATCAAACGCGTGTGTTCCCCGTTCCAAACGCTGGCCGATCAGCAGAATGATCGCGGTGGCCAACAAACCGAACCCGGAAGACAGCGGCGAATGGAACGCGGTTTCCAGCCGATCGATGAGGGAAGGGACCAATGCCACGAATACGAGCGGCAGCGTCGCCACCGCAATCAACCAGCAGAGTCGGAAGGTCCGAACCAGTTTCTGCAGGTCGCGCCGATAAACGACGAGAATTGAGAACAACGTTCCCACGTGCAAAGCGGCGTTCAGTTGAAAACTGTCTTGCCCAATGCCGCTGCCGCCGAGTTCCTGCCACAGCGCGTCGACGATGACAAGATGTCCGGAGGAGCTGATGGGCAGAAACTCCGCGATTCCCTGGACGACGCCGAGCAGGATCGCGTCAAGATACTCGATAGCGGCTGTTGGCAAATCAGAGATCCCAATCAGTATCGAAGCCAAAGGCACAAGGCGGGTGCGGCATTTGTTTCCCAACGGACCAGAACATGGCCGTCAGGAGACAAACGGACAGTCCTCAAATTTGGGTCGTGGAATACTGTGGGATTCATTCGGCTGATTAAATAGGCAGATTTTTGTGCGTTTGGCACGGGAGCTTGGGCAGAGGCGGTATTGGTCTCCTAACGGGCGTCTGGCCAATCCACATTTGATGCCGTTATCGTTCATCGCCTTCCATTTTGCGAACCCGGTCGACAAGCTTTTTTATTGGTAAGAACATCCATCGTCTGCCTTGTTTCACTTTTTCGTCTCTCTAATTCCTGTGGGAACCGAACTGTCGATCATATGTCAATATTAGTAACTCTGACATGTAAACAAACGGATATGTGGCAAATTATTTTTTCTTGACAGATTTTTGACAGTTGAAGAGCGGTCCGGGTCTTGGTGGTGCTGTCGTATCCGCAGTGGAGCCGTCCCGCAAATTCTCGTTGGCGTCAGAAATTTGACGATCAACTGGTTCCGCAGCCAAAAAATCGGCAACATCGCTCAAGCTTTACGCGAAAACGCCTGGAATCCCCAACGCCTCTTCGCACAACTCGGCAGGCGGACCAATTGAGCAGCCCTGGGCCGAAATCGGTGGAGATTGCTTCGCGGAGACGTGTTGGAATAGAATCGGCTGCAATCGGTCGGGTGATGGAAACTCGGTTGACATGGTCGACATGAAATACGCGCTGATTATTCCCGACGGTGCCGCCGACGAGCCTCAAGAGGCGTTGGCAGGGCGGACGCCGTTGCAGTCCGCCGCCACTCCGTACATGGACGTAATCGTTCGTGCCGGTGTTGTGGGGCGAGCGGATCACATCCCCGTGTCGATGCCGTCCGGGAGTGACGTCGGCACGATGAGCTTGTTCGGGTACGATCCGCTCGAATTTCATAGCGGGCGGGCACCACTCGAGGCGGCGGCGCAGGGGATCAAGCTGGGTCCTGACGATTGGGCCGTTCGCTGCAATCTGGTGACCATCGAAAACGGCCTGATGCAAAGTTTCACCGCCGGACAAATCCCCAGCGACCTCGCCGCCAGCCTGATCGGGTTGTTGCAACAGGACCTGCCCGGCAGCGAGCCTTGGACGTATTACACCGGCGTGAGTTACCGGAATTTGCTGATCGGCCGGTTTCCGAGAGGGGGGGCGCCGTTTGGTCCAGAGACGAAGACGGTTCCACCGCACGATCTGACAGACAGACCGGTCGCCGAAGACTTACCGAAAGGTCCAGGATCGCAGCCATTGCGGCGGCTGATGGACCGCAGCAAAGAACTGTTCGCAGAGTCCCCAGCGAATCGGCAGCGGCGTGCATGCGGCCAACTGCTGGCCAGCCAGATTTGGTTGTGGGGAGAAGGTCGGCGACCTGCGCTGGAACCGTTCACCGAGCGGTACGGAGTTACCGTGGCTGTGATCACCGCCGTCGATCTCTTGCGGGGCATCGGCAAGCTTTTGGGCTGCAAAATCATCGACGTTCCCGGTGCGACTGGTTACCTCGACACCGATTATGTCGCCAAGGGCCTGGCTGCCATTCAGACACTGCAGGAGGTCGACCTCGTCGTGGTCCACGTGGAAGCAACCGACGAAGCCTCTCACGAAGGTGACGCCGCCGCCAAAGTCACAGCGCTGGAGCGGATCGACGGCGACGTCGTGGGACCGATCCATGAATATTTGCAGTCCCAGGGCGAATACCGCATGCTCGTCTCGCCCGATCATCCCACGTTTCTGCGGACCAAAACACACAGCCACGGTTATGTGCCGTTCGCCATGTGCGGTCGAGGCATCATCCCAGACCGGGCAGCGAAGTATGACGAACCGACCGCCGATTCATCGACACTGGTCATTGATGCGGGACACGAGCTAATGCCTATCTTTCTACAGACATTGGACGTCGACGGAGAGGGGTCGAACGATTGACCGTAGCGACCATGGCACAGACTGGGACACATTCCGAGTTAAAACGAATCGACGCGTCTTGGTTGCAGCGGTTTCGACGGAATTTGCGCCGCTGGTATGCCAAGCACGCCCGCGATCTTCCCTGGCGGCGGACACGCGATCCGTATCTGATTTGGATCAGCGAAATCATGCTGCAGCAGACGACCATCGCCGCCGTCGTGCCGTACTTCGAGCGGTTTGTCGAGAGGTTTCCCTCGCTGGTAGAACTGGCCGAGGCGAGCGAAAACGAAGTCCTGCGGTACTGGGAGGGTCTTGGCTATTACCGCCGGGCGCAGAACATCTACAAAACGGCAAGGTTGATCATCACGACATGCGGCGGACGCTTCCCAGACGATGCCAGCCTGCTGCGAAAACTTCCCGGCATCGGGCGGTATACGGCCGGCGCCATCGCCTCGTTTGCCTTCGATCAACGTGCGCCCATCGTCGAGGCGAACACGCTGCGGCTCTACAGCCGGCTGCTCGGTTATCGATGTGACCCCCGTTCCACCCAGGGCCAACGGCTGCTGTGGACGTTTGCCGAACGTATTCTACCGCGGGCAGCACCGGGACCGTTCAATCAGGCGTTGATGCAGTTAGGCGGTTCCGTTTGTCGACCGCTGGAACCGGAGTGTTCCCGTTGTCCGGTGCGTACCTGCTGCCGGGCTTTCGCCGACGCAATTCAAGATCAGATCCCGCTGCCCACCGTGCGACCGGAAATCGTTTCGGTGACGGAGGCAGCCGTGGCCGTGCGTCGTAACGGCACTTTCCTATTGCGCCGCCGAGGCGACGGTGAGCGCTGGGCCAGCCTGTGGGACTTCGAGCGGTTTCCGCTCGTTGAGAACGTCGTTCCCGTGCCGAATTCTGAAAAATCAGCCCGTCTTAATGCGGCGAAATTTGAAGCTTGTCAAATCCCCGCGAAAACCAGACGGTTCCTCGAATCCAAAATCGAGGCCGAAACCGGCATCGAGGTCGCCATCAGCAAATTGCTGACTGAAATCCGACACGGCGTGACACGGTTTCGAATTCGGTTGTTCTGTTTTCTGGCAGATTACCGGTCCGGCAAGTTGAGCGACCGCACGGAACTTCGCTGGGTGAAACCGGTTGACTTCCGTGAATACCCGATGTCGGTCACCAGCCGAAAGTTGGCCAGGCTGTTGAATGATCCATAGTGTAACGGTGTTACGGCAACAGCAGAAACTCTCGCTTGATCCTGACGTTCCACCGTTTACAATTAAGGGTTGCAATTGCAGCATGTCCGAGTGTGGAACAAGACGAGCTGGATATGGCCTCGATGCAGTCGGAATCTCGGAGGGCCGACAGGCTGATAACTGTCTTCGTCGGCGCGCTCTTAGCTTTGATCGTCGGGCTGTTCGCTGTCAGCCGGAATTCTGTCGAACCGCTGACGGAAGAGGGCGCGATACCACTCGTGGTTCACGACGATCGTTATGTTTCGTCGCGGGCTTGCAGGGATTGTCATCCCGGCAAACACGACAGTTGGCACGAGTCCTTTCACCGTACCATGACGCAGTTGGCGACACCGGAAACGGTGGTCGGGAACTTCAACGACGTCGATCTCCAGGACCAGGAGAATGGACGTCGCTATCATCTCAGTCGAACAAACAAAGATTTCCTGGTCACAATTGAGGATACGGCTCAAGGGTCATCCGAGACACGTTCGGTTGTCATGACGACCGGTTCACATCACATGCAGATTTATTGGATGTCGACCGACCAGGGCCGCGCCTTGGAGATGTTGCCATTCACCCACCTGCTGGACGAACAACGCTGGGTTCCCCGCCGCGCTCATTTCATCCAACCTCCAGACGAACCTCCGGAACCAACATTTGTCGGACACTGGAACACCATTTGTATCAAGTGCCACACGACGAACGGACGCCCGCAGCTTGAAGGGGATACGCTCAACTCGGTGGTGGCCGAGTTCGGCATCGCTTGTGAGGCGTGCCACGGCCCCGGCGAACAACATGTGCAAAGCATGCAAGATGGGGCCGCCTTCCCCGTCGTGGATGACGTCATTGTGAATCCCGCCAAGTTGTCCAGTCGGCGAGCCTCACAAATCTGCGGAAGCTGCCACGGGTACGTGATCGATTATAAAGGCGATTATGAGGCGTTCCTGGCGCACGGCTCCCCTTACCGTCCGGGGGAAGACCTGGCCAAAATCCGACCACATATCGCTGAATCGGATAATCCAGATCGCTTTTGGTCTGACGGTACAGTACGACTCTCCAGCGCGGAATACAACGGCCTGATTGAATCGCCCTGTTA
>CAUZTK010000152.1:0-9291 GCA_963582395.1 Planctomycetota bacterium
TCTCCTTACTTTCCGCTTCGAAACGACCCTGCGACCGACGCCCCAAAGCCGATTCCCGATAGCTCGCCGGGCAATCAGCCGAAGACCGAGAGCCTTTATTTTATTCTATTTTCATCGACAGTTCCACGTCTGCCCATCTTTGGTTTTTACGCCAAATGACGCAACAACTGCATCAGCAGCAGCTCGCAAAACAGCGCACAATAAATCATGAGTTCTCTCGGCCAAGAGTCCGCTCAGCGTGAGACCGACGCGGCGGACTTTTCTCCCACCAGCCGGTCTTCGGCAAACCGCGCGAGAGCAAACGGCCTGAGCATGTCTGGCTTTCGGCCAGTAGCGATGAGTTGGGCCATCAGATGACCGGACGCCGGCCCCGCCTTGAAGCCATACGTGCCCCAGCCGACCGTCATGTAAAAGCCCCTAATGCCGGGCACCGCGCCCATGATGGGGGAAAAATCGGGGGTCATGTCGCACAGCCCCGTCCATTGCCGCAGCATCTTGACGTTTGCCAGAAACGGGAACAGTTCGAGCAGGTGTGTGGCAGCGCTCTCGGCAAACGGCAGCGTACTGCGGAGCGAATAGCTGCTGTAATCGTCCACCTCTGCCCCGGTGACCAATTCGCCCCGGTCGGTTTGAGAGACGTACACGTGCAAGGTCGATGAAACAATGACCGTATTCAGCCACGGTTTGAGTGACTCGGTCACGAACGCCTGAAGCGGATGCGTTTCCAGCGGAATCTTCAGGTCCACCATGTCGCAGATGGTGCTGGCATAAGCGGCTGTGGCGTTGATTAGCGTGCCGGTTTTGATCCGTCCCCGATTGGTGCGCACGGCCGAAACGGCTCCGCCGGTCAGCTCGATCTCCTGCACTTCGGTAAGCTGATGGATGTGCGCGCCGCCACGGTCTGCTCCGCGGGCAAACGCCCAGACGACCGCATCGTGCCGGATGATGCCCCCCGGAGGGTGATAGATCGCCGCCAGAATGGGGTACCGCTGATGTCCGAAGACATTCAGCTCGGGAACGATTTTCTTGATTTCTCGGGGAAAGATCAGCCGGGAATTGACCCCCACCAACTGATTGGTGTTGGCCCGCTCTCGCAGCCCGATCACAGACCGCTCGGAATGGGCCAGCGTCATGTGACCGTGCTGCGAGAACATAATATTGAAGTCGAGTTCGCCGGCCAACTGCTCGTACAGCTTGACCGAGTGATTGTAGAAGGCGATGCCCTCCGGTGTGCGGTAGTTCGAGCGAATGATGGCGGTGTTGCGGCCCGATCCGCCGAAGCCGACGTATTTGGCCTCCAGCACGGCCACGTTCCGCACACCTAGCCGGGTCAGGTAATACGCCGTTGCCAGACCGTGTACACCACCGCCGATGACAACAACGTCGTAGCTCTCCTTCAGGTCGTGCTCGTGCCACATTCTAGCCGCTGCCACGCAAACGTCTCCCAGTTGAGTTCGGGCCTCAAGCTTTCGATCCAAACACTCAATCCGCAATCCAAAACCCGCAATTCAATTCAGTCCGGCCGGCTTCAGATTGAATTCCGCGCCTGCATCCAGAATCACTTCCCATAAGAATTCCAGCACATCCGGACAGGCGTGGAGTTGGTATTGGTCTTCGAGCCGGCCAAACAACGTGTTGACGCCGAAGACAGGCCCTTGGCAGCAGTGGCTCGGCGGCAGCGTTTCGTCGCGCAGGTCGAGACCGGAGATCTTGTTCAAAACCGTTCGCGCATCGGGTCCGAACAGCGCAACCGATGACCAGCCGCCGGTCACGTCGATCGCCCCCGGCAATGTCACGTCGCCGAAAATAAGCCCGCGGGTGTCGGTTGGCCGGTACACTTGCCGTTGCTCGGCCGTATGAACGGATCGAATCGGCACGTCGACACCGCAAAGCGATTGCAAAACTTCTCCGGTGGAAGCTCCGCTGACCTCGTGGACCGATTGATGAGACATGTCGACGATCGCATTCTCACCGACGCCTGGTTCGGTGGGATAGCGGACGGCCAGTTCCCAGCCGTCGACGACTTCGATAGTGGCACCGCACCGCCGATGCACGTGAATCAACGGGCCAGCGGCGATCGGCGTTGCCCCTGTCATCATACAGCTATTCCTTCAGTCGTTTACCGTCGGGATCGTAGAATGGTTCGTCCTGCACGACGGCCGGCAGCAGTTGTCCGTCCAGACGAATCTGGATGGTATCACCGTTGCTGCTCTCTTCGATGGGCACCCAAGCCAAACCGACGACGGCGCCGGCCACCGGCGAATATCGCGCCGACGTCACCCGTCCGCTCAGCTTGCCGTTGTGGATGACGAGCGCGGCCTCATCGGGAACCCGATTTCCTTCGATGCGGAAGCCGACCAGCCGGTTCAGAGGGCCGCGCCGTTTGACGCGCTCCAGAGACCAACGGCCGATGAAGTCGGTCTTGTCGAGCTTGACGATCCAGGGAAGATCGGCTTCCAGCGGGTTCGTCAGGGCGTCGGTGTCGTGACCGGCCAGAATGTGTTTTTTGTCCAGCCGCAGCCGCCGCTGCGCTTCGACGCCGAACGGTTTGATCCCGTAATCCTTTCCGGCGTCCATCATCGCCCGCCACACGTGCAGACCATACTGCGACGGCACGTGAATTTCGAAACCAAGCTCGCCCACAAAACCGATCCGCAGGACGATAGCCTTCACGCCGGCCACCTCGAATTGTTGGGCCGCCAGGTAAGGCATTGCCGCGGTCGTCAGATCGGCGTCGCACAGCTTGTCGAGCACGTCACGGCTGTGCGGACCGGCAATGTTCATGGCCGCGTAACAAGAGGTGACATTCGTCAGTTGCACGTCGAGCTGTGGTTTTAAGGTCAGCCACCAACGGAACCAGCCGTCGATGGCGTCGGCATTGCCGGTGGTGGCCGTCAGAAAAAACCTCTCGTCTTCGAGCCGGGCAATGGTGCCGTCATCGAGTAGAATGCCCGCCTCATCACAGATGACACCGTAGCGCACCCGGCCCGTTTTCAATTTGGCGAAACGGTTGGGGTAGACGAATTCGAGGAATTCGACGACATCCGGTCCCCGTAGTTCGATCTTGCCCAGCGTCGAGACGTCGACCAGCCCAACCCGATTTCGGACCGCATGATACTCGTGATCTGGATTGCGGTAGCGTTCGGGGCGTTTCCAGGCGCCGGCGTCCATGAAGCTGGCCCCTGCGTTTGCATGCCAGGAGTGCATGGGTGATCGTCGAACCAGGTTGAACCGCACCGCACGACCCACCAACACTCCCAGCGGCAGCGGCTGTTCGGGAGGACGGGCGGTTGTGGTTCCGGTCTCGGCAATCGTTCGCCCGTTCTTTCGGGCGCAGAGGGCAATCGCCGTTGCCTGACACATCTTCCCCTGGCAGGGTCCCATGCTGATCGTCGAATACCGCTTCAGCGTTTCGATGTTCGCGTAACCTTCATCGATCGCGTCGTAGATATCTTTTTCCGTCACGTCCTCGCACAGACAAACGAATTTCTTTTTGGCCGGAGACGACGAGGCATAGTGACCAGCGGCCCGAGGTGAGAGGGCAGAAGTCAATTCGGCAGGCTGGTCGTCGCGGGACGACTCTGCGGGTTTCAGTGCAGCGGCGGCGGCCCATCCGGCGCGGCGGCCTTCCAGGGCACACGCTTGCAGATCGTGTGTACCGTTGACCGCACCGGCCGAATGTGTCCCCGCCGCGTAGGACTCAACCCGCTGTTGATCGAACTGGGGATCGTATTTGAGCGTGCATCCGCTTTGATACAACAGCGACGTGGACGGCGTGAAACCGACCGCCTGAACGATCCATCGGCACGGAATCGTCTGCTGTGATCCCCCGCTGACCGATTCAATCACCGCGGCCGAGACGTGATTTCGGCCGCGAGCTGCCACAACCGTCTGGCCGGTGAGTACGGAAATGTTTTCGGCATCGGCAGACGGTGTGTCGTGGATCTCGACGATGACCGCGACATTCGTTCCGACCTTGGCCAACTGCAATGCCGTCCGATAACCCTGAGCGTTGTCGGTGACGACGACGACGGTTCCGTCCAGCGAGCAGCGGTCGAGATGCATGAGCCGTTGGGCACCGCCGGCCAGCAGATTGCCCGGCAGGTCGTTGTTTTCGAACACCAGCGGCCGATCCCAGCCTCCGGTGGCAACGACAACCTGTTCGGCACGCAACCGGATCATTCGCTGGCCGCGCTGGATGGCCAAATAGTTCTGCTCATAACAGCCGAAGACCACTGCGGAATCGACAACGTTGATTTTCGGATGAGACATAACCTTTGCGAGCAGGTCGGCGACATTTTCGCCGGCCAAGTCCGGGTCGTGTCGCAGGTGGCCGCCCAAAGCCGGCTGGTCGTCGATCAGCGTCACCGACACTCCGGCGTCGGCCGCTTCCAGCGCAGCGTGCAGACCGACCCAGCCGCCGCCGACAACCGCTACGTCGGTGAACATGTTCAGCTTGTCGTATCGGCCTTGGTGGCCGTTTTCGCGGTCGATCCGCCCCAGACCTGCAATCCGCCGAATGACTTTCTCGAACATCGGCCACAGAAAGCGTGGCTTGTGCATCATCTTGTAATAAAAGCCGACCGGCATCAGCCGGTGCAGTCGGTCGAGAACGGACAGCACATCGAACCGGAGCGACGGCCAGCGGTTCTGCGATTCGACCCGCATGTTTGGTTCAGCGGTCTGCATGCAGATACGGACGTTCGGCTCGCCGTTCACCGTGCACAAACAGTTGGGACAACGCCCCGACATGCAAAACAATCCGCGCGGCCGATGATATTTGAAGCTGCGAGAGAGGACATGCTGCCGGGCGTTGTGCAGCGCAGCGGCAATGGTCTGCCCTGTTTCGGCTTCGATTGTCCGTCCGTCGAACGAAAACTGGCAACCCTCACTTTGCTCCGGCATGCGCCTGCTCCTCCGCAATGAACGATTGTGTCGCCAGGACCGTGTTCGTGCGGGTGTCGCGCGCGGCGAGAAACCAACTCTTGCAGGCCGAGCGGTGATACCACCACTCCCGTTGCACGCCGCGAACGTTCGAGCGGTTGTAGAGGTAATCGGTCCAGGTCTCGACGTCGGCTGTCGGTTCGGGACGCACTTGCACCGGTCCGCCGAATCGAAATTCGCCGACCGGTCGCCGGCCGCAATTGGGACAATTGATCTGAAAGGACATCAGAAAGTCTTCGGTCGAGAGGCTGCGGGCTTAGTACCTTTTCACTGAAATCTTGCGAAAGATGGTCACGAATTCGACTGATCGAGAGTCCAGAGCCGGAAGAAAACATCGTTGAACGGTTGGCATCATCCGGTTGGTGCCCCATCTCTTTCTGGCTCTTGACTCTCGACTCTCAACTTTTTTGGTTCCGGATCCGCCGAGTTGGGGTGCGAGACACGGTGCCACGGGCTTCAGTAGCCGGCAGGCGCCGGCCGCCGCCTGTTCGCAAAGCCCAATCAGAAAAACGTCAAATACTCGTCGACTTCCCACTGTGTGACCTGTTGGTCATACGTTTCCCATTCTTGGGTCTTCAATTCGATGAACTCGTCGGCAATCACCCCCAGTGCAGCTCGTACCACATCGTCCTCTCGCAACGCACTGAGCGCTTCCCACAACGACTGCGGCAGAATTTCGATTCCCTGCTCGCGAATCTCAGAAAGCGATCGCTCGTAGAGGTTACCCAGATTCGGCTCACCGGGATCGAGTTTCTTACGGATGCCGTCGAGGCCCGCCGTCACGTACACCGCCAACGCCAAATAGGGATTGCAGCCGGCCGAGACCGTCCGATCTTCACAGTGTCCGGGTCCGGCCGTGCGGATCATTTGCGTGCGGTTGTTGTCGCCGTAGCTGATGAACGCCGGCGTCCAGGTGAATCCAGAGCGGCTGGAATAAAGCCCATGACCGATCTGCAGCCGTTTGTAGCAGTTGACTGTGGGGCTGGTGACGGCAATCAGCGCCCGCGCATGTGCCAGAATACCGCCGAGAAAATGGTACGCCGTTTCCGAGAGGCCGAGTCCACGGCGGTCGCTTTCGTCGAGGAACACATTGCGGCCGCTTTCCGTCTCGGCCAGGTGAAAGTGAATGTGCAGCCCGTTTCCGGTCCGGTCGGAGAAGGGCTTGGCCATGTGCGTGGCCACGGCACCGAACCTCTTGGCGATTTGTGAGGTCGCCATCTTGAAGAAGGTGACCCGGTCGGCGGTCGTCAGCGCGTCGGCGTAATCGAAATTGATTTCGAACTGCCCGTTGCCGTCTTCGTGATCGGCTTGATACACGCCCCAACCGAGTTGATTGAGCGAACTGATCACTTCCTGCAGGTAGGCCATGGCCGGGGCCATCGAGCGGAAGTCGTAACACGGTTTGGACAGTGTATCAACCCCGTCGGGGTTCCACGGTTCGATGCCGCCGTCATCTTTGCGGGTGACCAGATAATGTTCCGGTTCCATGCCGACGTTGAAGACGTATCCCTGCGCTGTCACCTCATCCAGCACTCGGTCAAGATTCGTGCGCGGACAGTAGGGGTGTGGCTCGTCGTCGACGAACAAATTGGCGGCAAACCGGGCGGTGTTCGGCATCCACGGCAGCGGCGTGTAGGTCTCCAGATCGATGCGGGCCAGCATGTCGTGCGAGTGCGGTCCTTGACCGACTCCCCAAACTGCCGCACCGGCGAAGCCCGCCCCCGTTTCCAACATGTTGTCCAGCTCGACGGCCGGAACCATTTTAACCTTGGCAGACCCGTGTAGATCGACAAACTGAACCAGCAGAAACTCGATCCTGTCGTCCCGAAGCCGTTGCCGCATCTGTTCGCAGGTGGTCATGGATTGTTTCCTAGCTGTTCGTTCCGGCTGCATCGTGCTGTTCTGTCGATGCTCAAGTCTTCGATTGCCCCGGGATCCAACTCGTACCTGCCAGGGGGACTTTGGCCATGGCGGCCGCTTCGACCGTGAGCGCGACGAGATCTTCGCGTTCCAGGTGGTGTACATTCGACTTCCCACAGGCACGCGCCAGTGTCGTCAACTCCATTGTCAACACCTGTAGGTAGTTCTTTAACCGCTGAGCGCCAACTTCCGGCGTCAGTCGCTGCTCAAGTTCCGGGTCTTGAGTCGTAATGCCAACCGGACAACGGCCGGTGTGACAGTGATGGCAGAAACCGGGCGAGGTCTCCAGTTTTGCGTAATCGTCGGTGGCGTCGATCGTCTGGCCTTCGCGGACGTAGCTATCGTTGTTGCAACCCAGAGCGATCATTGCCGCCTGACCGATGGAGACGGCGTCGGCACCCAACGCCAGGGCTTTGGCGACGTCGGCACCGGTCCGGATGCCGCCGGAAACGATGAGCTGCACCTCGCCGAAGACGTTCATCTCTTCCAGTGCATCGACGGCCAGCGGCAGCGCCGCTAGCGTGGGGATACCGGTGTGTTCGATGAAGACCTGCTGAGTGGCCGCCGTGCCCCCCTGCATGCCGTCGACGACGACCACGTCGGCTCCCGCCTTAACCGCCAGCTTCACATCGTCGAAGACGCGGGTCGCTCCCAGCTTGATGTACACGGGCAACTGCCAGTCGGTTATTTCCCGAAGTTCTTCGATCTTGATTTTCAAATCGTCGGGACCGGTCCAGTCGGGGTGCCGGCAGGCGGATCGCTGGTCGATTCCTTCCGGCAGGGTCCGCATTCCGGCAACACGAGGACTGATCTTCTGACCCAGCAGCATTCCGCCTCCGCCCGGTTTGGCTCCCTGCCCAATGACGATTTCGATGGCATCGGCTTTCCGGAGGTCGTCCGGGTTGAAGCCGTACCTCGACGGCAGACATTGGTAAACCAGCGTCTTCGACGACTCGCGTTCTTCAGGCGTCATGCCGCCGTCGCCGGTGGTTGTCGAGGTTCCCATGTCCGTGGCCGCCCGTCCGATTGCCTCTTTGGTGTGGGCCGACAGCGAACCGAAGCTCATGCCGGCAATGGTGATGGGGATTTCCAGCTCGATAGGTTTCTGGGCAGATCTGATCCCCAACACGGTCTTCGACGTGCACCTTTCGCGATACCCCTCAAGTGGATAGCGGGATGCCGAGGCTGTCAGAAACACCAGGTCGTCGAACGTCGGCACCGAGCGCTTGGCTCCCATGCCGCGAATCTCGTACAGCCCGTACTTGGCAGCCCGCTGGATGTACGAGATCGCCTGCCGATTGATCGACGCATTCTCTTCGAGGTTGAGCGTGGATTGCGGATTACGGATTGCAGATTGCAGATTGTCGTTTTGAGATTCCAAGTCAGCGTCCTGTTTCGCACAAATTCCAAATTCCAGGCCTGAATTTGGTGTGGTTCGAATCGAGAGCGGTCGAGCTCACGGGCGGTCATTCTTGCAGATTCATCGCACAATACAAAGCAGCATGATCGCGCCCGAGGATGACGGGGTCATTTGGTTCTTTACTTTTTTGCGTGTGATCTCAAAACCAACGGAACAAACCCCTCCCCATCGTAAGCGCAATTCCAATCCATAGGAATCGCTGACCACGTCTCTGTTCGCTCGATTCCAGTACTGCTCCATAAATTAACAGGATTACTCCGATGCAGCCCATTGCCATTTCGAGAATTTCCGCCACGATTCTTATTGCATCATTCTCTCATTCAAATCATCGATCTTCCAGAGCGTCTCGACAATCCCCGCCATCATACTAAATGCAGAAATTCTGCTGGTTTTAGCCCGAATTATTCATGAGGTGTTCGCTCGACTGATACAAGCACGAAGCGCAAGCGAGTGTGCATGGATCGCCTCATGAATAATCCAGGTTAGCCGCGATGCAAATTTCAAATGATCCCACGACCCGTCCGAGACGGATGGCTGCGGCCCGTTTCTGCCAGTCGAGAGCGGCTCTCTGCTCGCAAGCTGCTTCCCCCGATGCAAGCCCTTCCATGAGAACAACCGGCGACGAACTCAAAATGCCGATGTCACGACCAGCCGATTTTCTGCTTGTTGTGTTTCAGGACAAGCCCCAGCACGGTGTAGAGCGTCACGTAGAAATGGTGGAACAGGAACAGCGGGACGAACACCGCGCTTGCCAGAAGCAACAGGGTGGTTTTGTCGACCCGCAGTATGGCAATCTTCAGGGAGTTGAAAAACTGTGGCATGACAGCTCGCAATGCCTGCGTCTGCTGCTGGACCGATGGACCATTCTCGGAGGAGTCGTGCGACAAACGGAAGACGCTGTCGTCCTTGAGGAGTTGTGGTATGTCAAACCGGGGAAGCTCAAACTTGATCTCAGAGACAATTCCATGGGTCACAAAGAAACCGGCGACTCCATAACAGAGCGTCAA
>CAUZTK010000153.1:0-9253 GCA_963582395.1 Planctomycetota bacterium
AGATTCTTGGAAAACCGCACAACGGGCACAATATGGGGTACCCGTATCCAGACTTTACCGACTGGGACGGTGACGGACTGCGTGATCTCGTCGTTCCCAACGAAACCAACCGCATCTTCTGGTACAAGAAAATCGGCACGCGCACGGCTCCGAAATTCGGCCGGCGACGGTTATCCCGACTCCGCCAAGTTGCGAGCGCAATCGGCCCGTCGTGCCAAGGATCCAAAATCAAACAACGGAGTCTATCCCTTGGAAACCGGGCAGCCGTTCATGTGGCGCACCGAGGCGGCATTCGCCGACTTCAACGCCGACGGTTTGATGGACTTGATCACACACGACGGACAGACCCGCCGGGCCACGCTGTTTGCTCAATACCGAAATGCACAGGGAGAACTGTGGCTGCGAAAATATCGGCTGTTGAAGCTGGCCGACGGCCGAGACATTGACGATCGTATCGTCAGCCGCCGAGCGCACTGGACCGAGAGTTTTCGTGCCGTCGACTGGGACGGCGACGGACTGCAGGACCTCATCTACAACTGCGCCGGCGCTCACCACGGCGGAAGCATCTACTTGCTCCGCAATTGCGGGTCGAAGACCGATCCGCTGTTCGAGAAGCCGCAAACCATGCGCTGTTTCGGCGAGCCGATCCGAATCACGGTCCCAATGTCTGGCCGGGCGATTTCGACGGAGACGGCAAACCGGACCTCGTGACCTGTGTCGAGTGGAGCGTCTATCCCTACTACTCTCACGCGGTCCTACAGATGAAGTCCCGCCCGAAGTTTGTGCTGAGAAAACTACGCAGGAGGAAGGTTGAAGGATGAATCAAACCCTTCATCCTTCAACCTTTCTCCTTCATCCTTTCCATCACCCCGTATGGCTGATGAGCTTGAAGATGGGCAGCAGCATCGCTAGGAAAATTGTGCCGATCACGCTTCCCATCACGGTGACCATGATTGGCTCGATCAGGCTGGTGGCGCTCTTGACACTGTTGGCGACGTCCTTGTCGAAATAGTCGCAGACCTTGTTGAGCACTGGACCCAGCATGCCGGTCGCTTCTCCCGAGCTAATCATCTGTAGAAGCGTCGGCGGAAAGAGCGGGTCTCCTTCCAGCGCTTCGTGAATCTGCTTGCCGTCGGCAACTTTCCTCCAGCTACGCTCGTAGAAGACGTTGTTGGCCACGCCGGCGCCCAGTTGCAGCGCTTCGAACATCGGCACGCCGGCGTTGATGGTGGTTGACAGTGTGCGAAGACTTCGGCTGCGGGAGACTTTGCGGAGCAGCGGCCCCAGAATGGGCAGATGCAGCCACAGCCAGTCCAGCGCAGCCCGCGTCGGGTGAAATAAACGGCCGGATGATGAGTTTCGTACCCGCGTCCACGAAGTTCACGTTTTCGATGGACTGATTGTCACTGAACGTCGTCGTCGTGTAGCTCAGCCGCTCGCCGATGATCAACTGCGCCCTTTGCTTGTTGAGCACCCGCAACTGAGGCGATGCGATGAGATTGGTGTCGGAGATGGTCTCCAACGCGGCGATGAACGCGCTGATGTCTTCGCGAATGAAACAGTATTTCAACCCGGCGGCATCGGCGATAAACTCGCCCATCGGCGGAACAATGCTGGTGTTGTCGCCGGGAAACCCGCTGGATCTGTTCAGCGTCCGTCCATTGCCGCTCACGACCAAATCTTTGTTGGCGCTGCTGAGCAGGGCGAAGTTGACGTCGAAGTCCATCTCGTTGGTCAGCTTCACGCTGAGAATCATCGCGTCAATGACGACTTGCAGCGGGGGAACGTCCATCTCGTCCACGACGGCATCGACTTTCTGAATGACATCCGCGTAGTCGATCACCAGCAGGGCGTCGCTTTGGGCCAGGGAATCGCCGCTGGCCAACGCGTTATCGGTCGAAATGCCCGAATCGCTCGAATTGGTGACGGCTACTTTTCCGACCGTTTCTGTGAGGAGCGGCGTAATGAGGGCTTGCAAATCTTGGACGCTGATAAGCTGATAATAGGAGGGCCGATACACTTTTGTGATCAGTTTTCGGGCGAGCTGCCGGCGATTTTTTTGTTCCGCCTCGGTCATCACGAAGATGAAGTTCTCTTCACGCTCATACGCCAGACCCAAAGACCGCAGGATTCCGCCAAGCGTCTATTCGACCGTGACATCCTGCAGATTGGCCGAGGGCACGGTCCCGGAGACGCCGGCCCCGGCAATGATGTTCAACCCGGCCGTCTGGCCGAGCATTTCCAGGACTTCAGTGATGTCGGCATCCTGAATCTGCAAGGAAACCCGTTCAAAACCTGCTTGCGTCGGACTCGTCTTTAGCACGGCCTTCCTGTCGCCCACTGTTGGCGTCGACATTTGAGAAACGCTGGATGGATTCGAATTAGCGGGCTGTCTGTTGGCCGCAATCCCACCCGGCTTAAGCTGCCGCAGACGGCGTTCCAGGTCCTGCAGCCGGTTCTCTTGTTGAATCTGTTCCAGCAAGCGATTCGTCCGGTCCAATGCCCGATCCTTCCGGTCCGATTGTTCCTCTTTCAGTTCTTCGAGTTGATACTGTAGCATGACCAAATTGGTTTCGACCCTTTGCGCCGCAGATTACCTCGTCGACGGCAGAGGTCGGATGGTGCGTGCTGGCCCATTCGGTTTCGGTTTCGGTTTAGGGAAGTGGTCGATATGAGCCGACTCATGATCATCAGCAGAGCTTCCGGCCCGTGATTCAAAATAATCTTTGCGTTCGTCAGACTCGAGAATCGTCTGTAGTTCGACCCGTGGAACGGACCGTTGCCGGTCAACCGATTTTGGAGCGGCATCCCGCAGGGCCTCTTTTCCGACAGGCGAACGGCTGGCGGACACTCTGCGATGCGCCGCTGAAAAAGTCACGGAATTCTCCTGTCGCCTCGATGCGATGTGGTGCGGGACAGGCCGCCGCGTTGAAAATCGCGTCTCGGCAGCGACGCGCGGCGTTTGATGTGCGGCTTCCGTTTTCGATCAGCCGGCCGCACATTGGTTTCGCCTCTCTCTACGGGAGGATGCGTTCGAAAATCGGTTCCGCTTTGCGGGAACCTACCGTTTGGGCTGGCTTGGATGACGGCTTGAAAGCATCCCATTGCGTGATCTGTGCGGACGAAGAATTTTATAAAGACTGCCGCGCTGCCACGATTGTTTCTTTAAGATCGGGGCTGGAAATGGCCAGCAGGACCATCATCCCTAAACTCAATAGCAGCGCCCAGAAGGCGGGCCGCAACGTTTTCGATGCGTTCACCGTGAGTCGTCCATGACTAGGATGCGATCCAAAATCCGATTCCTGCGGCCTTGAGCCCTGCCGAAAATCTTTGGCGTGTTACCGGGAAAATTCAGCGACCGGCTTACGCCGGTACTCGACATTTCCTGACTTGGGCCGATCTACGATCTCTAACTCAAACAACGTACCGCCTCGACTTAAGAGGACTTTCCGTGGATAAACCGCTTCGAGATGGTACGTCTCTCCATTCACGCCGACATCATCCCCTTCGCGATATAGCCGTTGATTGATAAACGCCGCCCGACGGGTCACCCCGACAATCGTACTCTTGAGGACCAGTCTGTCAGAGAGTCGGCCACCGGCGGACGAATTCGACTCGGAGTCACTTTTCGGCTCGTCCTGTGGCTCTTCGGCAAACAGCAAGGGTGGAGGAAACTGGTCGTAGTCGATACGAAAGGGGTCACTTTCGATCGCCGCAATCTCAACCGACTGAACAAGCGGATCAGATCGCAGCAGTTCTTCGTTGATTTGCCACGAGGGGCCGAGATGCTCGGAATTCTGGACTGCATCCGGTGCAGTGTTGAAAATCGCTTTCGCCTCAATAGCCGGACGGGCCCCCGGAGCAACGGCGGCTACGGGCGTTCCCGCTGTTTTTGGGCTGCCGACGACCGCCCGGTACAGTGGTGGGATCCAGAAGTAGAAACCCACGATCAACAGTGCCCCTAGAAGCAGGGCCTTCGGCCAGATCGCTTTAAGGTCGCGAAAGAACTGCTTTGCCAACAATCGAAAAAACACGGTCGAAAAACCCCACTGCGAAGATAACAACGTTGACCCAGCCCGCTAATCCGCAAGCGGCAACTCGGCCACTGCGAAGAGCGGGAAATTATCTGACTCTTGACTAGGGTTTAATCACGGGAGCACAATGCGCACCGGTCATCAGAGGTCACAAGGAGATTTACCTGTTCCTGGTATCGGATCGAAATTGATGCCAACTGGTATCATATTCGGCAGAATCGTCACTTTCAGTATTCTTGACGTAGACCGAAAAATAGAGGTCCGCTTCCCTGCTTTGACTAGAATGCTCCTCTTGATTCGAGATCGTAAGCTCTTCGAGCGTGAACATGCGGGGCTGATTCTCCAGTCCCCGCAAGAACTCTGCCATTCCCTGAAACGGTCCGGTGAAACTGAATCGAAACGGCAACACCGCATACGATTTGTGCTCAATCGCGGGAAGCGGTTCCAGCCGCGTGATTTTCAAGTGGGTCTTGTTTGCAAGTTTGGTAACCTGCCTCAGAATACTGTGAATGTTGGCTTCGGGCGGGATAAGCTGCTGTGTTCGCCAAAGAAAGTCGTTTCGTAGGCAAAGATTCTTGCACAACGATTCCAGTTCGGCGATACGGAGCGGAACTTCGCGAATCGACTGCTGTGCCGCCGCAATCTCGCGGTCAATCCGCTCGGCGGATTTCTGCGCCGGAAAGTAGACACCGAACAAAAAGCCCGCCACCGAAACCGACAGGATAGCGATGGTAATGAAACTGTCTCGACCGAGTGGGTTATTCATCGGCGGCTCCTTTCCATCTCGGCTGACTGATTGAGCGTACCGAGCGAAAACTCTCGTTTCGGTCGAACATTTTTCGTCAGTTCGTCGTCGGTCGCCCGGTCAATTGGTTTTTCTGGTCGCCCGTTTGAGGTGTCTTGTCCTGTGCCCGATTTTTTGACACGCAATCGTATCCCAAAGTTCCGTAGCTGGTGATCGCGGAAGACGTGTTGATCGGTAAATAGCAACTGCACGTCATCGAAGGTGTTTGTTTCCGTCAAAGCGACAAGAAATTGCGCAATCGCCACGTCGTCCGGCGCGATTCCGCTGAAGGTCACGAACAGGGCATTTTCTTCCTCTTCACGCCTTAACTGTTCCAGATCGAGTCGTTCGGCCGGCTGTTCCTCGGTGGTGTTGGCATCGTTCTGGTCATTTGTTTCGTTTGGTGTGCGTGACGCCGCGATTTTGTCGTGGTACGAACGAAGCTCGGTGAGCGTGACGAATTTCGGTAAACTGTTTGTCACCGCCGCCAAGATCCGAGTATTTGTCGTGCGAAGTCGCAGATGGCTGACAAGATCGACCTGGGCGTCGAGATGATCGATTTTTCGGCGCAGGTCTTCGGTGCCATTTAATTTTTCCGTCATCTCGGCAGCGTTTCCGCGCAGCCGATCGCGGTTTTCTTCCAGTTCGTAGAGAGAGCGGTGCTGTCTGAAAGTCGCCACTCCGATGAGGGCCAGGAAGACAGCCAGAACTCCGCGCCGCCAAATCTTCCGATAGCGTCGCTGTTGTTTCCGGTGAAAACTGGCAGGCAGAAAATCGATTTCGTGCATCATACTGATTTCTCACCTTTGCCCTCGTCGAGCCCTCTCAGCGACAGTCCGATCACGGTCGTAAACCGCCAAGGAGATTCCAGCGCGGCTTTCGACCGGGGTTGCTGCGCCAGCGCGGCAAACGGATCCGGCAAGACGCAGCCGGTCCTCAACCTCGCCGAAAAAAACTCCACAATCCAACGGATCGCTTCGCTGCCCGTGACGATGATCTCGTCGATCGGTTGACCGCGGAACGTCACTTTGTAATACCGCAGGCACAACTCAATTTCCGCAGCTACCGCTTCTAAGGGATGCCGGATGGCTTCGATGATAGCGATACGAATCTCGTTGTCGGGATCGTGCTTCGCTGATGCGATAGCCCCTCGCCGCATCTCGGCCGCTTCGGAGAATTTCAGGTCCTGATGCTGGGCCACCTCTTGATCGAGTTGACGTCCGCCACCTGCAATTTCTTTCAGGAACAAGATGCGGTCACGTTCGGTAAACATGACGGTGATCGAAGTCCGACCGAAATTGAGATATGCCCGTCGATCTTGCATCGATTACTTCCGATTCAAATGGCGCAGGCATCGCAAAGCGGCGCACGGTTCAACGTCGATTGCCAGGGGAGTCAGCCGCGCCTCTTCCAGAAGCGAGATGTGCCGATTGATGGCCTCGTGACGGCAAGCTAACAGAATCACTTCCTGTTTGACGTTTGCATCCTGCCGGACCTCGCCGGCTGTCAGATGTCGAATTTGCGCTTCGGCCGTCGGATAGGGCAGCCGTTCCTCCCCTTCCCAGACGACGACCTTCGCCACCTCGTCCTCGGGGAGTTTGGGCAACCGCACATTTTTCACGAACAGGTCATCCGGGCTGAGACAACTGACAACCTGTCGGCCTTTGAAACGGTGATCGGCCACCAGCTTGCGTAGGACGGCGGCGATTTCGTGGTCTCGGCCTTCCGAATGAGCGTCCTGCTCGTCAGGCATCTCGGCTTGCGCCAGGGCGTGAAGCTCCAGACGGCCGAGACGTCCGGCCAATTGCACCAGTGTGGCCGACTGCGGTTCCAGATGCAGACAGATGGGAAAAGGCCGAGATCGATTGAGTACGATCATGATGGTTGGTCGTGTTTGTGGGCTGTCGGGATGAGTACCTGTTCAACAAGATCCTGCGGAAGACGGTCAGGGAAATCGTTAAGGACATCAATAACGGTTCGCATCAGAGGGAATGATCGAGAGAAGGAGTGAAAGAAAAAACTACACATCCCTCTCTCCACGTCTCCTCCTCAATCTCTTGAAAAACCCGCTGTGGTGTATACTCTGTCTGGTTCCTGATCGACCGGAATGGGGACGGTTTACGGAAACTATTGCGATTTGGTTTCGCTGGTGAACATTTCGGGCCGATCGACCTAGACCTGCCCGGTCACCCAGGAAACGATCAGCCGGACAAAGCGGACGTCGATTCCGGCGTCGGCGATTAGCCAAATGACCGTGTCTTTGCTGCGCGACGGTCCGGTCCCACCGAGCGGCCCAAACGTCACGGTGTTGACAGCAGTCTTCGAGTCCTTGAGCGCTGCACCGGCAAGCTGAACACCCCCGACCCGCGAAACGCTTGATCCCAGACGGTCCAGAAAGACCACGTAGCGGCCGTCGTTCTCTTCGGCCCCCGCGAGGAGATTGACAGGTACCGCCTGAGTGCCGCTGCCGGTGTGCACCAACTCGTAAAGGTTGTTCGTCGTGTCCAGCCGGATGCTCCACTCGCTGTTGTGCTGAATTGCCAGGCTGAGGTCGGCGGCCAAGATGCGTGCGGAGGATTCGACGGCACAGTTTTCGGTCGAACGCATCGCCGGAATCACGACTGCAGCAAAGATGGCCATGATCCCGATGGCAATCAGCGTCTCCCACAGTGTAAAGGCCGCGCAGTTCCGCATCGCGGAGACTTTTCTCGTTTTGTTTGTCGTCGAAACAAAGTCAACAGTCTCTCCCACGTCACCGATCTCACGACCAACGAGGGATGAAAGCGTCCCAGAATTCATCCTTCAACCTTCATCCGCACTTCCCTCCAAGAAATGACTTTCCAACGATATCCGGCAAAGGGCTGTTCGGAACCAGTTGCGTTGTAAGCCCTGAACAACGGCGGCGACCATTGGTAGGTCACTCCCTTGATGTTCCGCAGGTGAAAGGTCGGTTTCAAAGAGAGCCCGTGCTGACGATACAAATCATTTCAGCCGCTGAAATTTTCCGGATCAGCCAGCCAGTCGACGAACGGAATCGGGTCGAGTTCATCGTCTTGCCGGTCGTCATTGCCGTCTTCCCATGTCTCGTAGAGTTCGTTCCACTGTGCGTCGGAGAGCGTCCTCCAGGCAGGCGGGCGGTTGATGTCGACTTTTTCGGCCGACACTGACCCGCGGACGTCAACGTATCTCCGCCTTGTGGGACGAACGCGAAAACTCGGCGGGGACCGGTGCTCGACTTCCCCGAGGACGGTCAGCGTCCGTCCGGTCGGATCGACGCCGACAATTTCGTGCCAGTTGCCGGTCGGCCCGTCGTCGAGCCAAATGGAATAATTGCCGTTGCCGTTTAACCGGCTGAGGTCCGGCGATCCTTCGAGTTGGACGAGGCTTCAGGGCTGCTGGAGTGGCCGGCTTGTGGCAGATCCCTGCAACAAGACATCCGGAGCATCAACAAATTCGAAATCACCACCCGCTCCTCGAAACGTCGTCCGCACAACGATCGCGCCACCGACAACAGCTTGAACATCGCGGTTCATCTCGAGTGAATCGGCAACGATCGCAGGTAGTCTGGGCCAGTTGTTAATGTTGGCAACCGTCGCGCGGCCCTCTACACCTCTCCAGTTGAATCCGCTGATTCGGATGTCATCGCCGGCCAAAGTGACTTGACCGGTCGAGACGAGCGTTCCGCTGATGGTGACGTCATCGTTCAAAACGATCGAACCGCTGCGATAAAAGATGCCGAGCGGGTTATCGGGGCTCGGGCCGAACGTCACGTTGCTCAACACCGAGCTGACCTCGACCGCGCCGTACTCGAATCCACCCTCATACAATCGGTAGCGGCTCCAATCGGAAGAGCTGATCGCTGGATATTCCAGAACAATGTCCGTGTACTCCCAGGCGACCATAAGCTGATTTAGATCATATTACGACCCCCCTGATGGATAGTGATGGAAGGTCACCGTCCCGGCCACAGGATGAGGGTGCCGCAAGCCGGAACCAGTGGCATACCGTGCGCCGATCGATTCCAGCATTACGTGGCGGATGCTGGAGTTCTAATGTGGATCGTGGAATAGCCACAGATTGTGGTCCAGCCAGAGCTTCCCATCGATTCGACCTGCCGGGTCGAGGACCAGTGAAGTTTTGCTTCGCCCTGCATAAAGCGCATATTGCTAAATCTGATCGTAGTCATCCGGATTCGGAGCCCGGTCATTGGCCGTGGCCGAGTTGCCCGGATGAACGGTTCGTCCCGGCAACCATAGCAATCATCAGCGAGAGTCCCCGCCGGTTTCCTACACCATGGGGCCCCTGACCAAATAGCGGTGACGGGGCATTCCGCTGAGCTGTAATTTGTCTACGGATTGTGAACATAGCGATAGCTCGCCGACCCGAAGTGCGGAATGGCAATTGTTTTCGTAGCGGTCCCGTTGGCTTTGTACGG
>CAUZTK010000154.1:0-9238 GCA_963582395.1 Planctomycetota bacterium
CCGTTGTTGTGGCTGCTCCGCTACGCTCCGCAGCCACAACAACGGCATTCGTATTTTTCTTAATGGAATCGCCATCTGATAACATACAAGGGAGAGAAAGAGACAAATTCTTCGCATCTCCCCATCTCTCCCTCTGATACGAACCTTTCTTGATGCCCTTGGCAGCTTTCCTGACCAATTTGCGCAGGATTTCGTTGAAAAAGTACTACGGAGGTGGTTACGATTGGCGGCGGCTGGCGAGGGTCGAACTATTTGACGTCCGACGCTCAAGAGCTATTGCTTGTACCGATTTCCCGAGAAGCGGTTGTCGTAGGTGGGGTTTTGCCGTGAGTCGGCTGAACGTCGAGTTAAACCGGCTGAAGCTGACCAATCCGATTCTGGTTGCGTCGGGAACGTTCGGTTACGCGCGGGAAATGCAGGCCTACGCCAAGTTGGACGAGTTGGGCGGCATCATTCCCAAGACGATCACTCCTGAGCCTCGCGTCGGCAACCCGCCGCCGCGGACCGTCGAAACGAGTTCCGGGCTGCTGAATTCCATCGGTCTGGACAACGACGGTCTGGAAATGTTTATTGAAAAGCACCTCGGTTTTCTGCTGGGACTGAAAACTTCGGTCATCGCCAACATTGCCGGCCACACCGTCGATGAGTTCGTGCAGATGGCAGCCCGGCTGAATGAGTTCCCGAAGTTGTCCGGGCTGGAACTGAACATTTCCTGTCCGAACGTCAGCGGCGGCGTCGATTTTGGGACCAAACCGGAGTTGACGGCACAGGTGGTTCGGAAGGTGCGATCTGCCTGCCAATTGCCGCTGATCGCGAAGCTGACGCCGAACGTGACCGATATTGTCGCCGTTGCCCAAGCTGCGGCCGATGCCGGTGTCGACGCCGTTTCGCTGGTCAACACGTTTCAGGGAATGGCGATCGACTGGCGTCGCCGAAGGCCGGTGTTGGGGGCGGTTTTGGGAGGGCTGAGCGGGCCGGCGATCAAGCCTTTGGCGCTGCGAATGGTCTGGCAGGTGGCGGATCAGGTCGAGCTGCCGGTCATTGGCATCGGCGGCATCGCCTGTATCGACGACGTGCTGGAGTTTCTTGTCGCCGGGGCAAGCGCGGTTCAAATCGGCACGGCAAATTTCTACAATCCGTCATTAGCGAACCGGCTGGTTCACGAACTGGATCGGATCATCCTTCAGGAAGGTTGCTCGCAGGTGACCGAATTGATCGGTACCCTCCAGGTGAATCAGGGGTGAGGGCCGTCGGTCGATGAAGGTCACCGGCCGCTGTTCTCATTCGCAGTTCAAAATCAGGTGAGCGCAGATGCGTGTTCTTTCCGGCATTCAGCCGACGGGCCGTTTCCATTGGGGAAACTACTTCGGAGCGATTCAGCAGCATATTGCGTTGCAGAACAACGAACAGGCCTTTTATTTCATCGCCGATCTGCACGCCCTGACAACCGTTCGTGATCCCAAACTGCTGCAGCAATTTACGCAGAATGCCGCCATCGACTATCTGGCCCTCGGCCTCGATCCCGATCAAGCGGCGCTGTTCCGGCAGTCGGACGTTCCGGAAGTCACCGAGCTGACATGGCTGCTGATGACCGTCACGCAAATGAGCCTGCTGGAGAAGTGCCACGCCTACAAGGACAAGAAGGCGAAGGGACTGGCTGCAGACGCCGGGCTGTTTACCTATCCGGTGCTGATGGCCGCCGACATTCTGCTGTACGACAGCGACGTTGTCCCGGTGGGGGCCGACCAGGTTCAGCACATCGAGGTCACCCGCGACATCGCACAACGCTTCAATTCCACCTACAGCGACGTGCTGGTCTTGCCGAAACCTCGCGTCGGTGCGGAGACGGCCAAGGTGCTCGGTACGGACGGCGAGAAGATGTCGAAGAGTTACAACAACGTGATCGAGATCTTCGAGACGCCGGAAAAACTGCGGAAAAAGATCATGTCGATCAAGACCGATTCGACGCCGGTGGAAGATCCCAAGGATCCCGACACGTGCGCGGTCTTCACGTTGTACCGGTTGTTCGCCTCTGAACTGCAGCAGGCGGAGTTGGCTGAGCGGTACCGCGCCGGCGGCATGGGATATGGCGAGGCGAAGCAGATGCTCTCCGAGGTTGCGACCGAATACTTCGCCGCAGCCCGGCAGCGCCGCGAACGGCTCGTTGCCGATCCGGACACGCTCGAGGACATTCTTAACGCAGGCGCCGCCACGGCGCGCCACAAGGGGCGTGAAGTGCTCGACCGCGTTCGCGCCGCCTGCGGTTTGGCAGCGCGTCGTGGGAGACATTCATGACAACCGACGCACACCAAGCAGACACTTCCGTCGCAACCGGCTGGTTGAAGACTGTGCAGTGGTTGGTGATGAGCGCCGTGGTACTGACCGCAATGGCGCTCGCCGCTGCGCACCTGCCCAGTCGCATCAAGTTGCTGGTCCTGTTCACCATGGCGTATGGTCTGTTGGCCGCGTGGATGCTCGCATGGTTGTCCCGCGTGACGAACGTTTCTCGTGGCAGACCAATGTTAATCGTTTCTTGCCTGCTGATTGCAGCCACGTGTGTGGGAATGGTCTTCGAGTCTCACCGTCTGTATGCAGCCGACAAACTTCGCCTGCGGAAACAAAACCCCGCCGCGCTGATGGGGGACCAATTGCTGAAAAGCAGCGAGGTTCCGGCAGATGTGAAAGAGAGTTTTCGCCAGGCCGAGCAGGAGCAGCAACAGTTGCGAAGCTTTCCCGGGTATCTGAGATACCGAGTTTCGTCGCTAGGATTGTGGCCTCATCCCTGGCCCGCCCTCTTTTGGGGCTTTGAGGTGATTCTGGCAAGTCTGACCGGCGGCTGGTTGTTCGGCCGTGTCGCTTGACCGCAAAACCAAACCGTAGCAATTCGACTTGAAGCGCCCGAAATCGGCGAACACAATTGCATCCGCAAACCCCGCGAGACTATGCTGGATTGATCGTTCTTGTATCGTTGCGACTCAAACCTTACGTCGGTGACCGACTGGCCGCAGAAATGCCTGTTGAAGTGTCGACAGTTCGTCCCAGCGGCCGAGGCACGATCCTCGGTCTCGGGACCGATATCGTGGAGATCGTTCGCATCGGCCAGATGATCGAGCGGCACGCCGAGCTGTTCCTGAAACGGGTTTATACCGACGAGGAAATTCGGTACTGCCAGCGGCGGAAGAACTCGTACCAACATTTCGCCGGCCGCTGGGCAGCTAAAGAAGCGGTCATGAAAACGCTCGGTACGGGATGGACACGCGGTGTCGGTTGGCAGGATATCGAAGTCTGCTCACAGAAGAACGGCCAACCAACGATTGAAATTCACGGCAGCGCCCGTGAATACTCCCGCCGGATCGGCATCGACGAAGTCCTGATCACGATTTCTCACTGCCGCGCCTATGCGACCGCGACCGCCGTCGCCATTGCACACTAAAAGCGGCTAGTGCACCGTCAATCGAGATTTGACAAAGCATTAGTGTTTTCGTTTCGCCAACTGCTGCAGCCGCTGCTCGAACTTTTGCAGCTCTGTACGATAGATGTCTCGCCATTTTTCGTTGGGCCGAGCCGGTCTTCTGCGGAACTTGACGAGAACGTCGACGGCATCGGCCACGGAATAGGGTGCTTTGATGCCGCGCTGACCACGCAGGTACGATTCCATGGCCGCCAATGCGGTGACAGCAGCACCGAGGGCCGGTCCCTCGTCGGAGACCAGTCGCCTCAGCGGACGGTCCAGGACCGTTGCCAGAATCTCGCACATCAGATCGCTGCGGGCGATGCCGCCGGAAACGGTGATCTGCGCAATCCTCTGTCCGGCCTGTTCGTGAGCCCGCACGCCCAGGGCAATCAGATAGGCCACCGCTTCCAGCGATGCCCGGCGGCGGACGCCTCTTCGGGTCGGCTCCGCGGGCGTCCATTGTGTGCTCGGTTTCTCGATTCCCAGCGATGGTTCCGGGTTGAGAAACGGCATCACCGCCACTCCGCCGCACCCCGGCGGGCAGCGGCGGGCCTCGTCTTCCAGCCGGTTCCATTCTGATTGTTTCCAGCCCGGCCGCGGTTTGACGATCTGATCGACGAATTGGGCTCCGTTGTTGTAACACCGCATCCATAGGAACGGTCTCCAGTTCAAGCGCATCACGTCGAGATTGTCTCGCGTAGGAATCTGATGCGACGATGAATTCACCACGGCCGAATTTCCGAGAATGACGGCGAGTTCGCCGTCATCGACAGCCCCGCCTCCCACCAGACCGGCCTGTTGATCGTCCGACGTCGGAAAAATGAGCGGCACGCGTTTGGGATCCATGCCAACTTCGACGGCCAGATGCTCGGCCAGCGGACCGATCGGTTCGTTCTGGTCGATCAGGCGAGGCAGTTGCTTCCGTGCGAGCCGACGGTATTCTTTCGAGGCCAGCGCTTCGAGCATCTGCGGGCACCAGCGGATCCGGCGGAGGTCCAGGATGCCGGTTGAAGCCGCCGCCGAAATGCTGATCACGTCGAAATTCCCAGTTAAATAGCCGGCCGAGAGCGGGCCGTGCGGTAGAATGCGGACCGTCCGTTTCCAGTCGGCCGATGAGAGTATTTCTTCGTCCTTGACGAGGTGACTGAGCGTGTAGCGGTCGGCCCACGGTCCGCCCATAAGCCGTTTGACGGCTGCCTTGCCGCCCAGCCTCCGCTCGCCCCGTCTGCGGTACTGCCGAAGTGTTTGGTCGTTCCAGCAAATGGCGCGGCGGATTTGGTTGTGGTTTCGATCGATCCGGCCGGCCGTGTGATGCGTCGCTGAAATTCCCCCGGCAAGCCACTTTTCGAGCAGCCCCAATTTTCGTAGCTGCCCGGCGAGTTCCCGGACAGTGGCGCGGGCCTGTCCTTCTAGTTGCATGAGGTTCAGCTCGTGCAGTTCCGGCTCAACCAACCGGCCCGTGTCGTCCACGTCCCCCCGCCAGAGGTCAGTGGGCAGACGGACCTCTGCGACCGTCCGCCCGTCGAGATCGAATGCCAGACATTTCACCCCCCCCGTGCTGAAATCCCAGCCGGTGATGACTCGGTCTGGTTTAACACAACGTAACGGCTCGGTCACGGTATGCGTGCCTTTGCGGAAGAATGGGATTGGAAACGAATTTCTTGTAACATGTTGGTGATGAACATCTCAACAATGCAAAGTACAGAATCGCTCCTGGTGCGCCGCTTTGACCGAGCACCGACTCGGATCGAGGTCCTTTTGATCGTGACAATACTCGCCGGCTGCGGTGACCGGTCGGACATCCTGCCGCAGTCACGCGCAACAGCACAACCTTTGTTGAAACAGGCGCTCTCGAAAGAGTGCAGCGCTGCGGATGCGTCATCTGCGTTTCAAGCCGACGCCGTCACCGCTGTCAAAGCGGTTCCGCAGACTCGACGTTTCCGGTTCAATTATGCGTTTACGTTCAGCGGGCTCGAAGAGGGAAAACATGTTCGCATTTGGATGCCCGTTCCTCCGACGAACTCTTTTCAGCAGGTGCAGCGACTTCAGACGCAGCTTCCGGCAGAAGCATCACTGCATGCCGATTCGGATTACGGCAACCAGATTCTGTATCTGCAAACCCGGGTGCCCGAGTCTGGCCGGCTGGCGATCGATGTGCCGTATCGCGTCCAGCGCACGGAAGTTTTTGCCGGCCACGATCGGTCGTCTGCCGGTGCGGCGAAGGCGCTGTCGGAAGACGATCGGAGGCTGTTTCTGCGCAGCAACGCCTTGGTACCGATTGCCGGAAAACCGCTCGAATTGTTGCGGCAGATCGATCTCAGACTAGATCCTCTCAAACTCGCCCGGCAGCTCTACGACGTTGTCGACCGACACGTGACGTACAAGAAAGATGGAGCCGGCTGGGGCGAAGGCAATGTGCTGTGGGTCTGCGACAGCCGGTTTGGAAACTGTACCGACTTCCACAGCTTGTTCATATCGCTGGCCCGCTCGCAACGGCTGCCGGCGAAGTTCGAGATCGGCTTCTCCATTCCGGCCGATGCTCCGGAAGGTGCGGTTGCCGGCTACCACTGCTGGGCGTGGTTCTTTCGGAACGGTCGGGGCTGGATCCCGGTTGACATCTCTGAGGCGGACAAATACCCGCAGTTGAAAGACTACTATTTCGGCAATCTCAGCGAAGATCGTGTTCTGTTTTCGGTCGGACGCGACATTCATTTGCTGCCCCCGCAGTCGGGGCCGCCGCTGAATTTCTTCATCTACCCCTATGCCGAAATCGAAGGCAAACCGGTCACACAGAAGCAGCTTAAAGTTCGGTTTATCTACAAAGACATGGCCGAATCGTAAGTAGGGAACGCCGACGATCGGGACCCCATGTGAATGTGTGTTGATTCTGCGGCCTGTTGCGGCTTCGCCGCCCAGACAAGGGCGTCTGAATTCAGCCGATCACAGCCGCTGAGCGCAGCTTGCGGGCCTGCGCGACCGATGTGTCGATCGACAACACGAGCTTCACACTCCACCGACCATCGTGGGGAACGACGAACTCCCAATGAGGGACGACGGCACTGCTTTGGTGGACGAGTTCGAAACCACCCTCGGATTGGCTAATCGTCTGAATCGGAAACAGCCAGATGCCGGCCGGTTCCGACGTCTCGACCGACACATCAATTCCGATCCATTCGTCAATCAGACCGATCCGTTTTGCACAGTCCACAGATCGCACGGCCTGTAGCTGACCGAGCGGCTGCCCCTCGGCGTCGTAATAGTACCGGTCGTCGGCCTCGGCAGCCATCCCGGCGAAATTGAACTCGACACCGAAATGAATCGGAATGCCCGGCGGAAGACTTTCCAGTTCGTAGGTGATTTCGAGTTCGCCGCCCCGGCGGACGTCCAGCGAAACGATTTTCGTCAGACGCGATCGATACGGTCCGACCTGTCCTTCGCGTGACATGCAGGCCGCGACTCGACCCTCAGACCGGCGGAGCCGGGTTTCGTAAACGCCGGTGGTGAAGTCACCTAGCTCGCCGCCGCCGCCCTGAAAGGTCTCGAGGCTTAACCCGGGCTGCAGAAAGTGGTCGACCAGACTTTTGCGCGGCCAGCCGTCGTAGACCAGCTTCTTGTCGAGATCGGGCTGCTTGAAGCGGACGATGTCATGAATACTGGCCGCGTCGCCTTCGTGCTGTTGCGGTTGAGATCGGCCTGCTTCGCGGACTTTGCGATGATACGGTTCGGGACGACGGTTAAGCGTTGCCAGCAAATTATGCTTTGTGACGCGGACGTCCAGCTCGTACAGGTGGCCGCCGCGCCCCGGAGCCAGAAACGCGACCAGCCGGTCACCGGTGATGCGGACTTCCTGACGGGCGTCGAGGTTGAAATCGTCGGCGTCAATCTGAACCCAGCGACCGGTACGTCCCGTTGCGGTTTCCAGCAGCGTATCGGCTTCGATTAGGTGGCGGTACACGGCGTTGCGCAAATGAGGAAGGTACAGCCCGCCGAACGCGCCATGCCAATACGAACAATTGCACTGGGCGCGATACAGCGCGGTCCGTGCCTCGTCAATCTGCTGGGGATGACGCAGGCCACGACCATTTTGTAAGGCCTGTTGTAAGCGATCGCTCACCTGCAGCATGCGGCTGTACATCTCGTTGCTCTCGGGATACTTGACTCGAAAGTTCCGCCAGACCCCCCCCTTGATGAACTGCTTGAGTTCCTGCCAGTCCGGGTCCGATTCCTTGCGGCTTGCCAACTCCAGGTACTGGATTTGACGATCAGTCGGCAGCGCCCACTCGGTCATTTCACGATAAGAGCAGTCGGGCAGGTAGCAGGTCTCGAGAGGCGAGACGTAATCGACCGCTTCGGCCAGCGTGACCGTTTTCAGCCAGTCGCGGTTCTCTTGCAGCGTGTCGAAGAAATGCCGCAGCCAGCCGTCTTCGTAAACGTGTTTTTTCGTTTCCGGCCAGGTGCCGAACTTTTCACCGTCGTCGCCGAACGTAACGACCGAATTAGGAAATCGGTTGGCAATGTTTCTCAGGTAGTCGATCGTTTCCTGCGGGTCGGCAAAGGGAATTGTATACCGCAGCCGTTCGCTGCCGGGAAAAACCTTCAGCAGTCGGCCCTCGTCCTCGGTCAAATAATAACCGTGCAGATCCTCGTCACCCAGACCAGCGTTGCGGAAGTGGTAGTCGTCGAGGATGGTGTATTCGATGCCCGCAGCGCTGATGTCTCCGGCAAACGACTGTTCCCAAACCCGTTCGGGCACCCACATTCCACGAACAGAGACTGCCAGCAACTGCTGCAGATACGCGGAAAACGAGGTGATCTGGCCGATTCGGTCGTGCTGAGGAATCCCCGCGAGAATCGGTTCGTAAAACGCGCCGCCCAGAACCTCAACTTGTCCCCGTGCGATCAACGACCGCAGCCGATCGATGTATTCCGGGTGTGTCTCGACAATCCATTCCAGCAGGCTGCCCGAGAGGTGCAGAGAAACGGCAATCTCCGGATAGTCATCCAGGACGTCCAGAAAGGGGGCGTAACTGTCTTGATAAGCATCTTCGAAAACGCCCTCGAAGTTGCCAATCGGCTGATGATTGTGCAAAGCCAACACGAGTCTGATCGGGCTGGTCATGGAAAGAATCCTTTCCTTCCGGCTAGAGAATCAACAGAGTTGATTTGAGGGTCACGACGGTTCACTGCTCTCTCCGCGCTGTTGGCAGTTGTGGTGACACCAGGGCCGACAAAACTCCCAACAAATACATGACTCCAATGGGGTGGCCGCTGGCGGCTTAGCGGACCGCATCGGCCCGTGATCCTTAAAAGAGTGGTCATCACATCAAGCCGTTGCGGAAACCCGCGGAGTATCATTTACGTCAACTTCGACTTCACGCAGGAACGCGGCCGCTTCTTCCGGAAGCACCGGGTTAATGTAGAATCCGCTACCCCATTCAAAACCGGCAACGCGCGTCAGTCGTGGAAAAATCTGCAGGTGCCAACGAAAGTGTGGCAACTCGTTCGCATTGAACGGCGCCGTATGAATGACGTAATTGTACGGCGGATCGTCCAGCGCCCATTCCAGTTTACTCAGGATGGTCTTCAAGACCATCCCCAACTCTTCAATTCCCTGGCGCGGAATGTTTTCGTAGTGACTGGAATGTTGTTTCGGCAGCACCCAGGTTTCGAAGGGAAATCGGCTGGCATACGGGCAAAACACGACGAAGTTTGACGTATCGAGCACAATGCGGCTGCCATTGGCGAGTTCTTGTTGAATCATGTCGTCATAGATGCAGCGACCCA
>CAUZTK010000155.1:0-9187 GCA_963582395.1 Planctomycetota bacterium
GGCTAGCGGTTTGCAAACGGCTCGTCAACTTGCTGAAAGGTGACATCTCGGCCGCCAGCGAATTTCAAAAGGGCAGTACCTTCAGCGTGACGATTCCCACAGGCCCCCTCGACGGTGTCGAAATCACCGAGAGTCCGCAAAGAGTCCTTTCCCAAAGTGAGAAGCCCGATCGACTGTCCACGCAGGAGATCAAACCGCTCACCTGCCGGTTGCTGCTGGCAGAAGATGACCTGGATAATCAGAAACTCCTTTCTCTGGTCTTGCACAAGCACGGAGCGGATGTCACCCTCGCCGAGAACGGCCAGATTGCCGTCGACATCGTTCAATCAGCCGTCGATTCTGGGAATCCCTTTGACGTCATCCTGATGGACATGCAGATGCCTGTGCTCGATGGATACGCCGCAACAAGAAAGCTGCGTGCCGCCGGGTATACCGGACCCATCTTGGCGTTGACCGCAAACGCCATGTCCCAAGACCGAGAGCAGTGCCTCGACGCCGAATGCGACGATTACATGTCCAAGCCGATCGATTGCGATAAGCTGATCGCAAAGGTGGCGGAGTATCTCAGAACGCCTCAGTCGTCTGAAGCCGTCAACGCGGAATAGAGGCATCGTCAATTCTGCGTGCATGGCAAACAAGGTTGCACAGAACCGGCACGGTTCATCAGGGACAGTTCGTGCGATTCGTAGTCCTTCACCCCTGCCGGTGCCGGTCCAATCGACCACTGAAACGAGCGACCGCTCGCAGCCAGAATGAGTTTTTCAACGGGCTTGCCTAACCCGGATTATTCATGAGGCGAGCCTCAACTCGCGCAAGCAAAGTGGTGAAAAGTCGTTGCGACTATCTTGCTCAAAACGCCGCGCATACAAGCACGAAGCGCAAGCGAGTAAGTCCATGCCGTGCACACTTGCTTGCGCTTCGTGCTTGTATTAGTCGAGCGAACACCTCATGAACAATCCGGGTTAAGGGTTTTTGGGCTGACGATTCACAGCGGCCTTCAAGACGAAGCCGCAGATCAGGCCCAGAGTAATGCAGATCGCAAAGGGAAGCGGTGGAGATTGCTCCTCCAAGCCATGTTTCAGGTTGACACCGAAGATTGCAGTCAGTGTGATAATCGGAAAGAAGAAGGCCGCCAACATGTTCAACCGATGTGCCGACACAGCCATTTGCTGGCTGCTCTGGGCTTGTTCTTCGGTCCGCTTGGCGATGGAGAACTCCAGCCCGTTTTTGGCGTCGTTGTGTAACAGGTCGCACATTCGCGAGATCTGGTAGGACCGGTCTCGTTGAGTAATCAGGTCGCGGTCTTCCGGGCACATCTTCCGAGCGTCCTGCAAGACCTCGTGGAGGTGTCTGGCCGACCGCTGAAGCGGTGCTAAACCGTAAATCACGTCAAAGTAATCGTCCGCGGTCACGGCGACTTCATCCTGGTGTTCATACTTCTCCACCAGGGTCGCATATTTGCTTAAGTGTTTGTTCATCGCGTTCGGGCCTCCGCCGAAAGCATCCGATGACCAAACTCCGTCGGGTGTTCGCCAAAAGAAACATTCGATCCGGTCGTTGTCTTGGGGTCCGGACGGAGCGTGCAGAACGAGCATCAAATGTCCCTCGGCCTGCATGGCTCGTTGCCGACCGGCGACTTCGCCCAGCCGATCTCTGAAGATTTGGGGAACGTTCCAGACTTCCGGCAGGATCGACTTTCTGGGCATGAGGACGGCTCCAAGTATCGCAGTCGGAATTGAAAGCAACGTGTTAGACAGCCCGAAGACGCTTGATCGAATGGACCAGCGCCGTCACCGCATAATCGACTTCCTGAATTGTGTTGAATCGGCCCAGCCCAAATCGCAGACTGGCGCGGGTCAGCGCGTCGCCGAGACCCATGGCCCGCAGCACGTGGCTCGGCTGGGGATCGGCCGACGTACACGCCGAACCGGAGCTGACGGCAAGGTTCTTCAGGCTCGTCATCAGCGCATCGCCGTCCACGTTCTCGAAGCTGACGTTTAAGTTTCCGGCGAGCCGCTGCCTGGGATGGCCGTTCAAGTGAACCCCGTCGATCTCAGCCAGCAGGCGGTCCCACAACCGGTCTCGCAACCGGCGGATGCGATCTGTTTCCTCATCCATGCACTGGCCAGCCAGTTCACACGCTTGGCCGAATCCCACGATGAGTGGAACCGGCAGCGTACCGCTGCGGAGACCGTGTTCGTGCCCCCCGCCGTCCAGCAGCGGGTCGATCCCGATTCGCCGAGCTTCGCGTCGAACAAATAGCGCACCGACCCCTTTCGGGCCGTACATCTTGTGGGCCGTCAGGCTGAGTAAATCGACGGGCAGCTCGGACAGGTCGAGGGGCATTTTTCCAACCGCTTGGACCGCGTCGCAATGCAGCAGGACGTCTCGCCGGCGGCAGATGCGGCTGATTTCCGCAATCGGATTGATTGTGCCGACCTCGTTGCTGGCCAGCATGACCGAGACCAGCACCGTGTTCACCTGAATGGCATCGGCAACTTGTGCGGGATCGACCCGACCGAACTCATCGACCGGCAAAATGCTGACATCGAAGCCCCGGCGTTTCAGCTTTTTCGCCGGGTCGAGCACGGCACGGTGTTCGGCGGCGTTGGTGATGAGATGTCCGCCCGCCGGCCCGGCATGCATCACACCCTTCAGCGCGATGTTGTTGGCCTCCGTCGCGCCGCTGGTAAAGATCAGGCTTCTGGCGGGCGCATTCAGCAGCCGGCCGATCTGCTCTCGCGCCGCCTCGACCGCGTTGGCGGCGTCCCATCCAAACGAGTGATTGATACTGGCGGCGTTTCCGTACTTCTCGGTGAAGAACGGCAGCATTGTCTCCAGCACATGTGGATCGACGCGCGTCGTCGAGTGATTGTCCAAATAGACGGGAAGCGACATCATCGCGTTTGACTACTCGGGTTGGATCGGACACTGGAAATCGTCGGGTTTCAGCGACAAAACCGAGCAGAAAACATGCGGGAGTAACCGCTCGACCGTATTGCCGATCAACGCACCCGGAATTCCAGAGCGAGCGATTGTGCCCATTACCAACAGGTTGATCGCATCCAGAATCACCACGTCGGGCGGCCCCTCATTGACGTGCACCTGCACGCCGTCACTTAGCGTTTGGTCGTCAGTTTTGGAAAGCTGCTCGTGCAGTGCCTGTTCGGCTTCGGCGCGTTTTTTCTCGTGGAATTCCATGATTTTACCCTGCGGAAGTCCGGTCAACCACAGCCGGTGTTCCAGACTGTTCTCCAGGGCGTGCAGCAGATGAACCTTCGTAGTCACCAACCGGCCTGCGTTGACCGCCATTTCCAATGCGAGCTGTGAAATGTCGCTGAAATCACTGGGAACCAGAATGTTCAAGTTGAGTAGTTTAGAGCATAGATTCACGATTGGATAGGGATGCCCAAACAGGGGCGCGGTCAACTGTTTCCCCAGAGACAATCGAATTCTCGAACGGCTGCTGCAGTCGAAATCAATGCCCGACACCCGCAAACATCGTGGCCCTCACCCGACGGACGCCGAACTGTTCGGTCCGGCGGCGCAACCTGGCGCGGAGGTCGTCCGTCGAAAAATCTCGTCGGCCGACGTCATCGATCTGTCCGGCGTTTCGGTTTCTGCATCAGCAGCACGTATTCGTGGACCTTGTTGACCCGAAAGACGGCCGGATATCCGAGCGGGCGAAGATTGTTATATTCTGACTGCCGGTTCCAGATGATCAGATCGTCGAAGAGAAAACCTGCTTGAATCAAGCGGTTTGCCAAATCGCTGTGCAGTGGGAAGAAGCGGTCCTTCTTGCGGAGATCCATCACAATGGCGCAGCAGAACATGCCCGGTTTGAGCGCCGTGAACACGTCGCCGAAAACCGCCGCAACCGCCTCGAGGAAACGTTCGTAGTCGTCGATGGCTCCGACGTCGCCGTTGAGGTTGCCGTAATGCCGGGTCGGCTTCATGTCGGCGGTGCGGCGCTGGTTGAGAATGTTCCAATACGGAGGTGACGTGATGCACAAGTCAACCGACTCCGGTTCGATGAACGAAAGCAGTCGCTCCGCGGAAGCGTGATGGATGACCGATCTTGGTTTTGTCGGCGTCTGATTGTTTTCCGACGGACCGTTTCCGCGGGCAAGATCGGCAAAACGGCTGCGGGCCAGCGCGACATAATCGGGCGAGAGTTCCAGCCCGACGCCCTGTTTACCCAGACATTCAGCCGCCAGAAGAGTGCTGCCGGAACCGGCAAATGGGTCGAGGACAACACGACCTTCGGGAGGCAGAAACGTTTCGATCAACCGCTCGACAAGCATCTGCGGGAACATGGCCGGATGCTTCAGCCGGGCTTCTTGGGGCGTCTTGCGGATGTCGCTCCAGACGCTGATCGAGTTCTGCAACCAGCGTCGGCCATCGAGTTCGTTGCATCGCCGGCGTGGTTTGGGCGGCGACTTTTTGCCGGGAGTTCTTATCGATTTGCAGTTCATAGGAAACTTTGTGCTTCCGGTGTGGACTCTACTTCAAGCGCTCACGAATTGCGGTTTCTGAAAGGGCAAACACAGACAGTAGGTCAGGCACCCTGTGCCTGACCTACCTCTGAAGGAACCTCTGCAAATAAACATCCAATCCCTTGCTGGTCGGCATGCCGCTGCCGTGGGTCTCGCCGTCCATCAGCCGGCTGGAAACGTCGCCGTAGCCGATGAAAACCAGTCCCGGCGGACAGGTTCCCTTGTCGGGTTGACAGGGAACGACCACCTCGCCGACATCGTTCCACATACGGACGGAATCGCCGGCAGAAATCCCGAGTCGCTGCATGTCTTCAAGATTCATCAACAGCGTGCCCGTTTCTTCCCGGTAGGCCTCCGTCTGTTTGCCCTCGTTCAGCGAGGTGCCCTGACGGCTGGTTCGGCCTGGAATGAGGATGAATTGTTCGGGCATTGGTGCTCGTGCTTCGTCACTGCTTCTGGCGGAGCGGTTCTCTAAATCCAAATAAGTCACCGTTGAACTCGATGAGCTGACTGTCCGGCACGTGGCCCTCCGGTGACCAGCCGCGGGCAATGTTGTATTCGCGAATCAACAGGTTGAGTTTGTCTTCCGTCAAAACCGCTCCGCTGCTGACTCCTTCGGAAAGTTGTTCTGACAGAAACCGCCGCGGCAGGCAATCTTCAGCCGGTTTCCAGCCCTGTCGAATATTGTACCACTTTTTGGCCGTCACAATGCGTTCGGCCGTCCGCACCAGCTCGGTCGGTGTCATGTTCCAGCCGGTCACTAATCCCAGCATTTCGGACATGGCGGCAATCTTGTCGTCGAAGACGCCGCGGAGGAACTTGCACAGGATCAGCGAATCCATGAGGGCGGCTTCATTTTCGGTCGCAATTGCTGCGGGGACCACCTCGGGACCGACGTTGAACCGATCGATGCCCTCGGAGAAATCGACCTGATACGCGCCGGAGCGGTTGTGATCGGCCCCGCGGGTGCCCACAGCAAAGCCGAGCGCCATCGTCTGCAATGCGCGCGGCTCATAACCGGGAATCTCCAAACCTTTGACATGGGCTGCAAAATCTTCCGATCCCTGGCCGATTTCCCGCGCCGCAGCACGGGTTCCCCTCGACAACAGCTCGCCCAGACCGCTACGGGTGCCGATCGATTGCAACACATCCAATAAAGCGCGTCCGTTGCCGAAACGCAGTTCCGGTTCATCAATCAAGCCTCGCTCCGCGCACTCCATGGCAAAGGCCACCGTCGCACCGGCGCTGATGGTGTCCATGCCCCACTGGTCGCACAACGATGAAGCGCGCAGCACCACGTCGGGGTCCGAAACACCGCACAGCGGTCCGAGGGCAAACATGTTCTCGTACTCCATGCGGACCCCGCCGGAAGCAGTCGATCCGTTAGCGCCGGTGTTGATCTGAAAGATATGCTCGCAGCCGATGGTGCATGCTGCGCACGAGGCCCTGCTTCTTTGGTGGCTGGTGGAAATGACCTCGGGCGACAGCAGGTCGGCCTCTGCGAATGTGCCGCTCTGAAAATTCCGCGTCGGTAACGCCCCCAGTCGATTGAAGGTGAGCAGATTGGCGACTGTGCCGAGTTCGCGGTACTTGGCCGTCTCCGGTCCGAGAGATTTCTTTGACAGGTCCTTGGCGTAGCGGGCTAGCGCTTCCGGCTCTGCGAATTTTGTGAGTCGATCTCCACGAACCGCAACAGCTTTGAGCTGCTTGGAGCCCATGACCGTTCCCAGTCCGCCCCGACCGGCGTGCCGGCCGTCATGTGAGATGGTCGCAAAGCGGACGAGGTTTTCGCCCGCTGGACCGATGAGGGCCGTTTGGTATTCCGCCCCGAGCTGTGACCGAAGAACATCAGCCGATTCTTGGGCCGACATGCCCCACAGGGCGGTCGCGTCTTCGAAGCGGACGCCGTGCGGTTCCACAACGAGACATGTCGGGGCGTCTGCCGCTCCGACAATGACCAGTGCGTCGTAACCGGTCTTCTTGCCGGTCATGGCAAAGTGCGAGGAACAAAGCGCGTCGTTAATCCGTTCGGTCAGCGGCGACTTGGCGATGACCACGAATTTGGCCGAAGTCGTCAACGGACTGCCCACCAGCGGGCTGAAGACGAAAGCCAGCGGCGCAGCAGGAGCAAGCGGGTCCGGCCGGCCGGCCGTCTCCCGAAGCAACAGCCAGGTTCCCAAACCGCTGCCGCCAATGAACTGTCGAAGCACCGCAGCCGGGAACGCGATGACATCGGCCTGCCGTCTGGTCAGGTCGATGCGAAGATAACGGCCGTGATAACCGCAGGGCAGATCAGGCATGGGAAACACAGTTTCAGCAGAGCGGCTATCTTGGCAGTCCGCCCAGTTGGGAAAGGTGCTCCGGCCTTGCGGTTTCGTTGGTTTCCGGCTCGGAATGGAAAGCAAAGCTTCTCGGAGGGAATTGTAGACGGAACAGCCGCAGAACAAAGCCTTTCAACCACCGGCGTCGGCCGAAATAATCAAGACCGAGTCGCCCTCCTTCAGGATCGCAGCCAGATCGGTTGTGAATGATTTTCCATTGATGTTTGCCAAAAATCCTGATTTGAGGTGGCCGTTTTCGAAACAACTCTCGGCAAGCTGTGGCAACCGTTGCTGCAGCAGCCGCAGCATTTCACCGAGAGTCTGCGCCGGAACATCGATCGATTTCAGGCCTGCCCGTTGGCGGGGAATGCCGAACAGCTCAACGTGTACAGTCATCGCGCTCTGCCCCCCTCAACCCAGTGCCGTGAAGCTTGAAACGGAAATTTCCTCGCGGCTGGCGAACGGCTCGGCAAACGCTTTGCCGATACTCCAGCCCCAATAGCGCGCCCGATCGCGAATGTCGTCCAACAGCGTCGGAAAGGCGTCGTCACGACCTGCCTGCATCTGACTCACGTAGCAACGAACCGCGTCTAGTTTCCCATCGATGACCTCGCTGACGTCGAACACGAACGCCGGCTGGGGATGGATTCGCAGGTGAATGCTCCAGTAATAGTACATGCGGGGCGGCCAGAACGGTTGGCCCGGCATGTCTGATTTGCTCAGTTTCGCCCAAAACCGGGCATCGTCACACAGCCGGCTGGCTGCCATGTGGTCGGGATGCGCATCGTCCCAATAGGGAGCCAAAACCCTCTGGGGACGAGTCTGTCGGAACACACCCGCCAGCGCCCGTCGCGCCTCCAGCGTGTTCTGGAGGCTGCGGTTGGGCAAGCCCAGATTGTCCCGCCAGTTGAGGCCCAGAACCCGCGTGGCCGCATCCGTTTCGCGAGCGCGGGTTTCCCGGTTGCCGTGCGGGGTCGGTTCGCCGTCTGACAGATCGATCACCCCGACCCGCAGTCCTTCTGCGCGGCAACGCAAGATCGTGCCGCCGACGCCGATTTCGGCGTCGTCGGGATGCGGCGCAACCACCAGCAGATCAAGCGCTGATTCGAGCGGCTCCAAGTCGGCACCCCAGCGCGGAAGGACTGTGAAAATTGGACTGGACTCAAATCGCAGAATCTGCACAATTCCGCGACTCGCCTCTCTCAAACTTTTGCTTTCGCAACTCATCCATCATACAAACCGTCCCGGCGTCGGTCTCGGCCGGAGTTCGTCGGGATACGGAGAAGGCTGCGCATGAAGATCTGCTGTCGCATTGCCGTTCTGCTGGTGAGCACTTTGGTCCTGTCATCGGGCTGCGTCCTGATGGAATCAGCCCAGAAAATGTCTCGGCAAACGCTGCGCGTTTTCAAATTCCGTCCCAGCGACTACCGGGACCTGGCCGAAGAAGAGGACCACGAATGGGATTTTGTCGGACAGGAGGGACGCGGCAACCTGCCTCGTGAACGCGATCCGGACCAGTGGTGGAAAAAATGGTTTATGTCCGAAAAGGCCCGCAGCATCGAGCGGAACGTCGGTATTGACTGAACGCCGCCGAGGGTCACGTTCAGGGCGTGCCAGGTTGCTACGACGTTTTTTTCTTCGTCGATCGTTTCAGCCTTCCCGCAGGCTTCGCTGCTTTTTTTCCGGTGGAATCGAGAACGCGCTCGACCGATTCGATCAGGACGTCCATCGCAAATGGTTTGCGCAGGTAGTCGTCAACGCCCAGCATCTCGGCATAAACTTTGTGTCGGCCGCCTTCGTTGGCGGTGATCATGATCACCCGCGGCGGGTTTTCCAGAGACTTCAGAAACTCGAGAATCGGAAAACCTCCCATGCGGGGCATCATCATGTCGGTGATGACGAGTTCCGGCTTGTATGAGTGTGTCAGTCTTTGCCCATCGATTCCGTTGATCGCGATCTCGACTTCATAGCCGGCAGCTTGCAGCACGCCACGAATTGTCGACGAGACTTCGCGATCGTCTTCGATCAACAGGATCCTTTGCGAATCTGTCATGCGTCCCTACCCTGGGCAATCAGGAGTGCAACGTTGTGCGATCAGATGTCAATCTTCACCGAGGAGAACGTCACCGGGAACGGCCGGCCCCGGCCATTCTTCTCAGTGGGTAAATTCTATCGACCATAGTATGTTCCCGCGAGTCGGTCCTCAAGATCAACTGACTGGTCAATCCCTATTGCCGACAATCACTCGAGTGCATGGAAAACCAGACCGGAAAGCAGCTTGGGATAGAAATACGTGCTTTTGGGCGGCATTTTTTCGTATTTCGAGGCGACCCGCTGAACGTCGCCGATCGTGGCCGGCGCGACAAGACA
>CAUZTK010000156.1:0-9166 GCA_963582395.1 Planctomycetota bacterium
CTACGCTCCGCAGCCACAACAATGGCATTCATATTTTCTTTAATGGAATCGCCATCTGACAACATACAAGGGAGACGGGGAGATGGAGAGCAGGAGAGAGAGGGAAATGCGAAGAATGTATAACTCTCCCCCCCTCGGGATTCTCTCCGAAAGAATTCGCGTCTGCAACAACCACCATCATCAATTATCTCTGACACCTCACGGCTTCAAACATCTGTCCAGAATACCAAGTCTGGCTGGCACACAAGCGAAGAACTTCTGATTTCTGCAGTCCGGCGGCATTAAGATTTGTCGATGCATGGAAGTTTCCTGCGGACGAGGAGACCTCCGATTACCGAGATCGTCAACAGGGTCGCCAGAACCCAGGGCCAGAACGACGAGACGCCGGAAGATACCATTACCAACTGCTCGTTCGGCGGAGAAGATTTGCGGACTTTGTACGTCACCTGTGGCAGTCTGCTGTTGAGCATCCGTACCATCATTCCCGGCAAAGCGGCATACCGGCCGAACGTGTGAGCTTTCCACAGCCGCCTACGACGGCGCAGGCCGTTGATCGCTCGACGCGCCCGGCGCTGTTAATTTCGCTTGTAAAACGGCAGCTCAACCACGGTCGCCGTGTGGCGTCGGCCGCGGATGTCAACCTCGATGTGCCTGCCGGTCTCGGCGAAAACAGGCGGCAGGTACGCCATCGCAATCGACTTTTCCAAGGTCAGCGAGAACGTGCCGGAGGTCACCCGGCCGATTTCCTCGCGGTCGCAATAGAGCAGCGATCCTGCTCGAGCAATTCTTTTTCCGTCTACGACCAGACCGACACGACGGTGGCGGTTCACGTCGGCTTTTGCGGCGACGAGGGATTCCTTGCCGATAAACTCGCCCACCTTCAATTTAACGGCGAACGATAACCCGGCCGTGAAGGGATTGATGGTTTCGTCCATTTCGTGCCCATAGAGCGGCATGGCTGCTTCGAGACGGAGTGTATCACGACAGCCGAGACCGCACGGACGAATCCCGTAGGCTCTGCCGTCATCGATCAGCGTCTGCCACAGGGCCGGCCCCTGCTCGGCGGGCAGAATGACTTCGAAGCCGTCTTCGCCGGTGTAGCCGGTTCGGCTGACAATGGCCGGCGTCCCCATCAGTGTTGTTTCCGCGGCGGTGTAGTACTTCAATGCCGAGACGTCGTCGCCGGCAAGCCGATTCAATAGCTCGATGGCCCGTGGTCCCTGCACGGCCGACATGAACCGCTGGGCCGTGAGGTCCTCGACCGATGCGTCAAATCCGTTTCGGTGCTGTTCGATCCAGCCGAGAATCTTCAGCCGGTTCGAGGCGTTGACAACCAAGAGGTAAAACTCCTCGAAGCGATAAACGAGCACGTCGTCGAGAATTCCGCCGTCGGAGTTTGTGACCAGCGCATAACGGATCTGTCCGGTTCGAAGCCGGGTCACATCGTTGGTGAGCAGGTGATCGAGAAATCGGCAGGCATCGGGGCCGGTGAACCTCAGCCGGCCCATGTGGGCGATATCGAACAGCCCGACGGCCCGGCGAACGGCGTGATGCTCTTCGGTAATGGTCGAATACTGGATCGGCATTTCCCATCCGGCAAAATCAACAATCCGCCCGCCGTGCGAAACGTGCCAGTCATAACAGGCTGTTGTTAGCATATTTTCTCGCGTCAACTCCGATCACCATTCCAGCGCATGTTCCGGAATCAAACCGCAGGAACAATTCTTTCCAGATTGTCGATCAACGGTTGACGGTTTCAGACGGTTTGGCCCCTCTGCTTGAGAATACTGGATTATTCGGGCGACGTCAGCACTGCCTGCAGGTATTCGCGGTTCAGGCGGGCGATGTTCTCGACGGAGATGCCGACCGGGCAGGCGGCTTCGCATTCGTAGGTATTGGTACAGGAACCGAATCGCTCGGCGTCCATCGCCGCCACCATGTTCCGCACCCGTGAGCTGCGCTCCGGTCGACCCTGTGGCAGCAAGGTGAGCTGCGAGACCTTCGCCGAGGTAAACAGCATGGCCGAAGCGTTTTTACAGGCGGCCACACAGGCGCCGCAGCCGATGCAGGCGGCCGCGTCCATCGCCTGTTCGGCGTCGTCTCGGGGGACCGGGATGGAATTAGCATCGGGTGCGTTACCCGTGTTGATCGAAATGTAACCGCCCGCCTGCATGATGCGGTCGAAGGCCGTGCGGTCCACGACCAGATCCTTGATCACGGGAAAGCCGGCGGCCCGCCACGGTTCGATCGTAATCTCGTCGCCATCCTGAAACCACCGCATGTGCAGTTGGCAGGTCGTCGTCTCCAAGTCTGCCCCGTGCGCCTGCCCGTTGATCATCATTCCACATGTGCCGCAGATTCCCTCGCGGCAGTCGTGATCGAAAGCCACCGGCTCTTCGCCCCGCCCGATCAACTGCTCATTGAGCACGTCGAGCATTTCCAGAAACGACATGCGCGTCGAGATGTCTTCCAACTCGTAGACGCCGAAATAGCCTCGTTCGTTCGGACCGGGCTGCCGCCAGATCCGCAGCCGCAGAGTGAGCGTCTGGGCCATTACTTGTAACTCCTGGTTGCCAGGGGGACTTCTTCAAACGTCAGCGGTTCCTTGTGCAGTGTCTCTGCTTCGCCGACGCCGTTGAACTCCCACGCTGCCACGTGACAAAACCGCTCGTCGTCCCGCCGGGCTTCGTTATCTTCGGTTTGATGCTCTCCGCGGAAATGTCCGCCGCACGATTCCTCCCGGTGCAATGCGTCGGCGGCGAAGAGTTCCCCGAACTCCAGGAAATCGGCCAATCGACCGGCGTGTTCGAGGTTTTGGTTGAAGCTTTCGCCGCTGCCCGGCACTCGGACGTCGTTCCAGAATTCATCCCGCAATCCGCGGATTTTTTCTGCCGCTGCGGAGAGTCCTGGCGCACGCCGCGACATGCCGCAGTGGTCCCACATGATCCGGCCGAGCTCGCGATGAATGTTCTCGACGGTCCGCGTTCCGCCGACGGCCAAAATCGACCCCACCCGTTCCTGAGCCCGGGTCATGGTTTCGGCAACCGCGGCGTGGTCCGTGTTGATCTTCGGCAGTGAACGAGAGGCGAGGTGGTGACCGATGGTGTAGGGAATCACGAAATATCCGTCGGCCAGCCCTTGCATCAGCGCGCTGGCGCCGAGACGGTTGGCCCCGTGGTCGGAAAAATTTGCTTCGCCCAGAATAAACAGACCGGGAATGGTGCTCTCCAGGTTGTAGTCGACCCAGACTCCGCCCATAGTGTAATGAACTGCCGGGTAAATGTGCATGGGAACCTTGTAGGGATTCTCAGCGGTGATCTTCTCGTACATGTGAAACAGGTTGCCGTATTTGCCCCGGATGACGTCTTCTCCGTCGCGGTGGATGGCATCGCGGAAATCGAGGTAGACGGCCATGCCGGTCGAACCGACACCGTGCCCTTCGTCGCAGCGTTCTTTAGCCGCCCGCGAGGCGACGTCGCGCGGCACCAGATTGCCGAACGCCGGGTACCGCCGCTCCAGGTAGTAGTCGCGTTCGTCTTCGGGGATTTCATTCGGTTGACGGGTTTCTCCGATATTTTTCGGCACCCAAACACGGCCGTCATTTCGCAGGCTCTCACTCATCAGCGTCAGCTTCGACTGGTAGTCACCAGACGCCGGTATGCAGGTCGGGTGAATCTGGGTGAAGCAGGGATTGGCGAAGAGGGCCCCGCGTTTGTGGCACCGCCAGGCTGCGGTCACATTGCAGCTTTTGGCGTTCGTCGAGAGGTAGAAGAGGTTGCCGTATCCGCCGGTGCAAAGCACGACGGCGTCGGCAACGAACGACTCGAACTTGCCGTTGACCAGATCGCGGGTGATGATGCCCCTCGCGATGCCGTCGACGACGACGAGATCGAGCATCTCTTTGCGGGGGAACAGTTTGATCTTACCCGCATTGACTTGCCGCATCATGGCGCTGTAGGCGCCCAGCAGAAGCTGCTGCCCGGTCTGTCCGCGGGCGTAAAAGGTCCGCGAGACCTGCGCCCCGCCGAACGAGCGGTTGGCCAGCGTACCGCCGTACTCTCGGGCGAAGGGCACCCCCTGGGCCACACACTGGTCGATGATATTGTTGCTGACCTGCGCCAGACGATAGACGTTGGCCTCGCGGCTGCGGTAATCGCCCCCTTTGACGGTGTCGTAAAACAGCCGCCAGATGCTGTCGCCGTCGTTGGGATAGTTCTTGGCAGCGTTAATGCCTCCCTGTGCAGCGATGCTGTGAGCCCGCCGAGGCGAGTCCTGCAGGCAGAACGACAGCACATTATAGCCCAGCTCAGCCAGCGATGCCGAGGCCGACCCGCCGGCCAGACCGGTTCCGACGACGATGATGTCGAACTTGCGCTTGTTGGCCGGGTTGATTAGTTTCAGCTCGAAGCGGTGCCGGTCCCATTTTTCGGCAATGGGACCGCCGGGAACTTTGGCATCGAGTCTGCCGTTCGCCACCTGGGCCATGTGTTACAACTCCTTACCGGCCGATTGCCCACAGGGGGAAAAATGCGAACCCTACGCTAATCACAATGGCGAAGAAGATCCCAAGCCACTTGATCGGCCCGTTGTATCGGGGGTGGTTCACCCCCAGCGACTGAAATGTGCTGGAAAAACCATGTCCCAGATGAAAGCCGAGAAAAACACAACCAGCCAGGTAGACGCAAAGGCTCAGGGGCGTTTGCAGAATATCGATCGCCTTCTGAAATGCATGCGGGACCTGCTCGCCGTGCAGTTCGTAGGCAGTCTGATACTTGATGTCAGTGCGGCGCTCGAACGTGAAATCGATCAAATGCAGCAGCACAAAGGCGAGAACGACAGCACCGGTGAGGAACATCCAAGAATCGGGGGAGACCCCGGCACTCAGAATGCGTTCCTGGATTTTCGATTCTTTCCGGGCATAGCTAACCGGCCCGCGGGCAACGCGGTTTTCCCGCGTCGTCGCGATTGCCAGATAAAGGTGGACCACGAACAGCACCAGCAGACCGACTTCCGCACTTTTCACGAACCATTCGTTGCTGTGCAGCGTATGAGCGTAGTTGTTGTACGCGTCGGCCCCGACTAACATCAGCAGGTTGCCGGCCAAATGAACGACCAGAAATCCGCACAGCAGCAGCCCGGTGATGCCCATCACAAACTTCTTCCCAACGGAAGACGTGAGGGCCACTTTCAGCCAGTTCAAGCTCGGCTCCTTTCCTCAGGCCACGGCTGCCGCAAACAGACAGAATGCGCCGCCGTGTGCGGGGGCGCGGCAAACAACGGCCCAGCCCGCTGGTGTCCCTCTCGCGTTGTCAAAAGCAGCCAACGACTGGATTGGATTCTGGACGATTGAAAATCTCGCAGTCGGAATCGACCGCTCCGGAAACAATCTAATTGAAATTATAAGAGAAGCAGTCTCAACTTCAATCGTAAGCGATTCCAGGCCGGTCAGCATTTCGATCTGTAGCAAGTGAACAGCGCAATGGGGTCTGGCCCTTTGTGAAATCGAAGTTTGCGACATAAGCGAACATGAATCCCCCTTGGAATCGTTTGTCTTCGAGAGGGCCAGATCCCTTTCCCCGTTCACATCGTGGTCATTGTGCGCAGGCCCTTCAATCAGCCGTCTGCCGGCGATCGTTTGCCGGTCATTTCTCGCGCCGTTTTTCAGATTTTTGGCTTCGTTTTTTTCCGGACGACTTGCGCCGAGTTGTGCGGGGGACGATGTGGAAATCGAGATGGCGGCGGTCCACATCGACGTGTGCCACGCTGACACAAATGCGATCACCCAACCGATAGATCCGGCCACGGCGCCGGCCCACAACGCTGAACGTCGCCTCGTCGTAGTCGTAATAGTCCGACGAATCTATGGCAGAGATGTGCACCAACCCTTCGATCGGGATTTCAATCCCCTGACAGAAAAATCCAAACCGTTCGACTCCGGTAATGACGGCCTCCATTTCTTCGCCGATTCGGTCGGCCATGTAGGTCAGCAGTCTGACTTTCGTCAGTTCGCGCTCGGCCGCCTCAGCCCTGCGTTCGCCCACCGAGCAATGTTTGCCCAGTTTCTCAGTTTCGCTTTCGCTTAGGCCACGGCTCCGCCGTTTCCCAGGAAAAATCGCCTCGATCAGACGATGCACGACCAGATCAGGATATCGCCGAATCGGGCTGGTAAAGTGGCAGTAATTCTCGACCCCGAGCGCGTAATGCCCCATCTTGACTTCGGAGTATTCGGCCCGTTTCATGTTCCGCAGCATGGCGAAATTGATCGCATGTTCGGCCGGTTTCCCTCGAACCCGTTGCAGTAACGCCTGCAAGTCGCGACGACTCTGATACCGCTTGAGCGGATAGCCGATGGCACTCGCGAATTCCGCCAGCGCCCGTAGCTTCTTGAGATCAGGCGGACCGTGAACCCGCCGGAGAAACAGCACATCGCGATTGCTCAGCTCCGTTGCCACGGCAATATTGGCCGCCAGCATGAACTCCTCGATGATTTGATGACTTTCGTCGTGCTCGACTGCGTGAGCCCCACAGACACGGTCCTGTTTGTCGAAATCAAGTTTGACCTCCGGCAGGTTCAGCTCCAGCGCTCCGGCGGCAAATCGTCGCGACCGCAACAGTGTTGCTAGCTTGTGCATGTGGGCCAACAAGGCGCGAACCTTGGCGCTCACGCGGGTGCGGAAACGTTCCGGCTCGCGGATGATCGGCATCACCTGTTCGTAGGAGAAGCGGCGGGTCACCTTGATCACCGAATTCGCGAACTCTGTGTGCGTTGGGACGCCGTCGGCGTCTAATTCGATGAAGAGCGATTTCGTGAACCGGAGTTTTCCCTGTTGCAGGCTGGCCAGTCCGTTGGAAAGGACTTCGGGCAACATCCCAATCACATGTGCCGGCAGATACACGCTGGTGCTGCGTTTTTTCGCTTCCGCATCCAGCGCAGTTCCCGGCTTCACGAAATGGGAAACGTCAGCAATGTGAATACCAAGCCGCCAGCCTCCGTCCCCTGACTGCTCGAGCGAAATCGCGTCGTCGAAATCACGAGCATCGGCCGGGTCGATCGTGACAATCGTCTCCTTGGTAAGATCAATCCGGCCGGTGAGATCGTTCTCGTCGAAGCGTTCCACCTGCGATTGAGCCTCTTCGCGGACTTTCTCCGGGAAGTCGGTGGCCAGATCGAATTCGCGGATGATTGAAAGCGTGTCGACCCCGCGGTCGCCCCGCGGTCCCAGCACTTCGGTGAGGACCGCTTCGCCGGTCTGGTAAGGGCCGGGAAAACGGAGCATATCGATGACGATTTTTTCGTCCGGCTGTGCCCCTTTGGCTCCGGGATCTCCGACAGAAATGGCGTCCTGGAAGACCGTGCCGTCGACTTGCACGTAGCCGTCGCCGCCCCGTTCGAAGTAGGTTCCGACAAACGTTCGCGTCGCCCGCTGCAGGATTTCTTCGATCCGTCCGCAGCGCCGTCCGCCGCCGCGTCGCCGATGGAGCAGTCGAACCACGACTTCGTCGCCGGTATGAGCGTCCCGGATGTCGGAGCGGGAGATGAAAACGTCGCTGGTTTTGTCGCCGGGCGGGGTTTCGTGTGGAATCAGGAACCCCGAGCCACTCGCGGTTCGCTTAATGATGCCGACAATTGTGTCGGGCGATGCCCTCAGTTTCAGCCGTCCCTGCTGGTTCTCGTAAACCTTTTCCTGTTCGATCAGTGACCGCAGCGCCTCGCGATGTTTCACGACGATTTTTTTTGAGAGTTTCAGCTTGTCGACCAGCTTGTCGGACTTGACCGGCTTGTATCCGGGACGGGTGAGGTACTCGAGAATCTGTTGTTCGAATTTGTTCATGCAGATCGATGGTCGGTCCCACATCAATCAATCGGGCGTCGGCGTGGCCTGAAACGCTATTCCAAGAAGGATTTTGAAATCGGCGCGCGAGGCTCGAGCCCGGTTGGTCTCGAATGCTACTCGTCCTTCTGCTGCGTTCCCTTGAACAGTTTCCGCGACAGCCGCGGGTTGAAGGGAGTCCAATTCGAGTCGGCCACCGGATCGTTCTCGATGGTGATGGCGAATTCGTGGACCTTGGCGTCAAGATTGTCGAGGTGATGCAGAGCGATTGCTTCGGGGATCATCGGCAGCTTCGGGCTGCCGAACTCGTAACTGCCGTGGTGGCTCAAGATCATGTGTTTCAGTTTTAGCGCGGTTTCCTCGGGGAACGGCTGTCCGGTTCGCTGCTGAAACTCTGTGAGTTTGTCGTTGAGCATTTCCACCGCGATCACCAAGTGGCCCAGCAACTGGCCCTCGTCAGTATAGACGAAGCTAGTGTCGTAGCTCATCTCGCGGACCTTGCCCAAATCGTGCAGGAAAATGCCGGACAGCAGTAAGTTCATGTCCAAGCGGGGATAGAGATCCGCGATTCGAAAGGCGGTTTCCAGAATGTTCACGACATGTTCCAGCAGCCCGCCATAATAGGCATGATGGGTCTTGACTCCGGCGGGCGCTCGGCAGAAGGTTTCCATCAGCGGCTCGTCGGCCAGAAAACTCTCAATCAGGGTGCCGAGATTCGGGTCGTCGATCGTCTGCAAGATTTCCTTCATTCGCGCCAGCAGCCGTCCGGCGTTCTCGCTTGATTTCGGGTAAAAGTCGGCGGTGTCCAGGCCGGCTGGCGGAATGGGATCGAGGTGCGCCACGATCATCTGCAGTCCGCCCTGATAGAGCTGCACTTTTCCTATCACCTTGACGAAATCGCCTGAATTGACGTGCGAGACCGATTCTTCCGAGACGTTCCACATCAGGCCGCTCATCTGGCCCGTGCTGTCGCGCAGGTTGGTGAGCAGGTAGAGATTGGCATTGCGATTGGCTCGGAGCTGCTTGTCGGCCAGAAGATAAATCTCCTCGACCGATTCGCCGTCCCTCAGCTCTTTCAAATTCTGACGCGACATGTGCGGGAAATGCTTTCAGCGGGCTTGGGGTCTCCGGTTCTCTCTGACCCTCGATTTTAGGGAGACGGCCGGAAACCAACAAGGGCTCGCCCGGCAGGAGTGATGGATGGATGGAAAACACGCATTTCCCTCTCTCTCCTGCTCTCCATCTCCCCGTCTCCCTTGTATGTTGTCAGATGGCGATTCCATTAAAGAAAATATGAATGCCATTGTTGTGGCTGCGGAGCGTAGCGGAGCAGC
>CAUZTK010000157.1:0-9072 GCA_963582395.1 Planctomycetota bacterium
CCCGTACCACTCGTCCGATCCCGCCGCCACCGTCTCCAGTTCGGAATCTCTGGGAGTCGTCTCCAGTTCGAAACGTATGATGCCAACGCTCGAGGACTCGCCAAGTTCGCTGCTCGTCAGAGTGCTGCTGCGAATTCGGTCGCACAGCAAGACCCGTTGAGCCTCGGCGGAGGCAATCAGCGAGAGAATGCGACTTTGGAAGCCGGCCCCGCGAAAATCGATCTCGTTGCCGTCACCGGAAACGACGATCTCAACCAATCGGCTCGAATCGTTGGGGTCGGAGGCATAGATCACCAGCTCATCGATTCGGGGGAGTCGTGACTGCGTTTCCAGATCCGCCATCCCCCCGCTGCGACCGCCACTCCAGACGACCAACACGTCGGGCAGTTCACCGTCCAAGCCACGATATTTGACAACGGCCAGACCGGGCGTTGTCGGCTGCCCCGCCACCTGATAGACACCCGCATGCGAAACGATGAAGCGGATCCGCTGGAAGACCGCTTGCGCCTGCGAGGTGGCGGATTCGAAACCTTCGGAATGCTCGCCGGCTATCTGGACGGCGACAATCAAACCGCCCAGTACCAGAGACGTCATCGACGTAATGGAAATCGCCATAATTAGTTCGACCAGCGTCAGCCCGCGCAGACCCCGACCAACCCGCTCCACAGAGTTGGCTGGTCGTAGCTGATTACGGTGCAACCGGTACAAGACTGAAAACCCGGGAAATATCGGCCAACACCTTGGTATTCGACTGCGAGTTGGTGTCATCGACACGGACTGTCACCCGCCGAAAGTTTGTGTGTTCCGAAACGATCGACCAACCGGAATCGGGATCTGGACGAATCCGCTCGACTTCAACGCGGCGGGTCAAACGGTTCAGAAAACGTGTGTCTGGGCGCAGGCTGGTGGGCCGAAACTCTGCCCCACTCGCTGCCGCGTCTCCTTCGGTCCCCAGCGCGCGACCATTTCGATCCTGAACGGGACTCGACGACCACCCGTTGTAGTCGTCAATGTCGTCGAAATTTTCTCGTGTTGTTGGGCTGGGCTGTTGAATGTCGTCGTCGGGAAATCTGACGGCCGCAATTTTGTCCATCATCTGCTCGGCAAGACCACGGGCCACCGCGAGATGTGCCGCATCGGTACTCGACCGGACCGCCGCGCCGATCGAGGTCAGCAACGCGGCACCGGCAATGGTCGTGACCGTGACCGCCACCAGGGCTTCGACCATCGAAATTCCTGGGCGGCGCGTGCGGAACACCCGGCGCATGGTCACCAGGCCTCCTTGTAATTCAACAGGTAAAAAACCAGGCCCAGAAGCCGCCGTATACGGCATCGGGAAGAAAGAAAACAGGCGCGGCAAGGTCCCCTCAAAGATCCCATCTTTCCTTGCCGCGCCATAATGCTGTTGCCTCGAAATCGAGACAACAGAGTTTACAGACTGATGCGTGATCAAATTCGCGTCAGTGGAAACATAGGTCACCGCCGGCGGCTGTCAAACCAGTGCGAGGAGACCAAGCAGGTACAATCGAGAGGATGTTGCCGCGGTTCCTTCTCCGGACGAATGGGCAACCCGTTTGACCGCCCCATTCGGAAAGACCGGCTCGCCGTCTAAAATCAGGCCGAACCGGAATTGTTCGCCGTTCAGTCGATTTTGCTGAAACGCAATGTGCCGGCTGAGAAAAACAACAGCGCAAAACCGCAGAGGAAAACGCAACTCTGCAGGAGGACGCCGTAATTGGGAACGTCGGGAACGAGAATCTGCTTGTAACCGATCAGCGCCCATGCGTGCGGTGTGCCGAGACTGATGTTCTGCATCAATTCGGGCAGCCAGTCACGGGGCATGAAGCAGCCGCTGATGCCCGCCATAATAATGACCACGAAGTTCGCGTAGGCTGAGACCTGAGATTCGGTGCGGACGATGGTGGCCACCAGTAGCCCGAGCGAGGTGGCGGCGAGAGAGGTGCAGAAGATGACCGGCAGCAGCAGCCAGGGCTTGCTCCCCAAATCCATGAAAATAAGCCTTCCAAAACCGAACAATAGCACTGTCTGGATCAGCGAAACAAGTAGAAAGGGAACCGTTTTTCCGAGAAGCACCGATGTCGGGCGGATTGGCGCTATCCGCAGCCGGCGCAGCGTGCCCAGTGCCCGCTCTTGAATGAACGAGCGGGCCATGATGTTCACCAGAAAGAAAACGAACAGCACGGTATAGCCGGGAATAATTTCCTTGTAGACGCGACCGACATCTTTTGGGGGCAGTTGAGGTTTGATCAGCGCCAACAGTGGGGCTGTCCGTTCGGCCTCCAACCGAGCGCATTTCGATCGGATTCTCGGTCGCACATAGTTATTGTCACAAAGGGGGAACAGAGAGACCTCGGCCAGCGCATCTGCCCAAACAAGCTGCTCGATGACCGAATGCGTGGCGGAACTAGGGGTATCGCTGACGACGTGCAGATCGAGGCTCAACAGACCGTAGGCCAAACCGTCCGGATATACATCGAGCACCCCACGTGATTTCAACTCCCGCGATATTTTTTGCGCTTTTTTGTTGTCGATCAGTTCACGGTCCAGCTCTTGGACGGCCTCACCATGTCCCTGACTTCTGAACGCTGCCAGCAGCATACGGACCGCGTCTTCCGGAAACTTGTAGGTAACGACTGCTTCCTCCAGGTCGATCCGTTCGGAAACCACCTCTAGAAGTTTGGCATCAATCCCGAGCAGACCGGGAAGGTGATCTTCCAGCTCTGACCGCTTGTGTGGGTCGAATGTCTGGGGATCAAAGCTCAGCGCAATTCCGCCCCGCTTGCGGTCAAAGATGTGTTCCACTTCGAGTCGTCGCACACGGCGGAAAAAATCGGGTCCGACGATCAGCGCGACGTTGAAATCGCCTTCTCGGTAAAGCTGTACTGCGTTTTGATAAGCAGTTGTATCCGTCGTCGCCTCGGCCTCTGCGGTCTGGAGACCGTCATGACTCTGGATGCGATTCACGACTTTCACGAAAAGGTTGCGTGCGACTTTTCGCTGGCCGGCTGCGTCTTGTTCGGGAAGCGAGTCTCCCTCTTCGTTGAATCCGATTTGGTCGTAATTGATCAGGTCGGCAACCGCAATCTTGAGGACACGGTTGGGTTCGTCGAAGCCGATCAACCGGCCGGTGGTCATGCCGATGATGGTGATAAAGATCAGCGGCAGGGCGAGCAGCACGAAGAACGTACGGCGATCCCGCAACAGCAGTTTCAGATCTTTTTTGGTCAGCTCCCAAGCTTTCATCGCTTAGTCCCGCAGCCGTTTGCCGGTCATTTCGAGGAACAGCCGCTCTAAGTTCGGCTCGTGGGTTTCCACCGCGTGCAAACGCACGCCGGCGCCTTCGAGCAGTTGTAGAATTCGGGTCAGCGTGGCGTTGAGCGTCTCTTCCTCGGCATGCTGATTGTGTGAGACGACGATTGTCGCTACGTCGTCGCCGGCCTCCCCTCTGACCTTCGCCAACAGTTCGATCTCTCGACGAACTTTCTCGGTCGGCTCGGCAATCCGCAGTAATAGCTCGGATTTCATCCGAGCCAGCAAGGCCGAGACGATGCCCGAAGCGATCAGTTTTCCGTGATCGAGAATCGCCACACGGTCGCAAATCTCCTGCACCTCTTCCATGTAGTGGCTGGCGTAAATGACGGCGACGCCTTCCTTGTTCAGGCGGCGTATACAGTCGAGCAAATGCGACCGCGATTGCGGATCGACCCCCACGGTCGGCTCATCAAGGATGAGCAGTCGCGGTTGGTGCAGCAGCGCAATGCCGAAATTCAGTCGCCGCTTCATCCCCCCGGAAAAGTGATCGACCGGATCGTCGGCCCGTTCTTGCAAACCAGTCAGCTTCAATGCACCGTCGATGCGTTCGCCAAGATCGGATCCCTTCAAGCCGTACAGGCGACCGAAGAAATTGAGGTTCTCGCGAGCGGACAACTCGGGGTAGATTGCCAGTTCCTGCGGAACGACGCCCATCACCGCCCGCAGTTCGAGGTTGTTGGCGGTCAACACCGTTCCCTCGATGCGGACCGCGCCGGCATCGGGTACCAGCAGCCCGCAGAGCATCATCATCGTGGTCGACTTACCAGCTCCGTTGGGACCTAGCAGACCGAACACTTCGCCGCCGTCCACGTGGAAACTGACGTCGTCTACCGCCTTCAGCTCTCCAAAGCTCTTGGACAGATTCGCCACCTCCAGCAGGTGAGTCACCGGCTGTTGCGAGCCGAGTGCCGAATGGGACGTTTCGGTTGTGGTGGTCATCTGCGGGAGCACAGTCAAGTCTGAACGTTGCGGGGTCAATGACGATTTTTCCATAGCCAATCACGATCCAGGATCGATTGTAGACGGTTCCGAGTTTGAGCGGCCATGTTTTTCGCAGACGGTTCCAAAATTGGAATTGCAGCGGCTCAAACGTGGCTATCAGGAGGAAACCATAGTGGATCATTCGTAATTCGTCACGACTTGTTAGGAAAAATTTTCCGATTTACCCCTATCTCCCCCAGATAACACATTCTGCGGCCGGAATTTCTGGCATTCTGAACCCGGGTGGTCTGGCCGACTTGCGGTCGGGTGCCGTCAGGCACAAGAGACCAGTCCCTCGAAAGACAACAAGAAAAGATATCCTGTTTCTGATTGGAAAGCGAAGGACGTGGGATTCTTGTCGCTGCGCAACCCGGCCACAAAATGGCCGGGCCACCCCCGATCAACCTCTGTTGCACTGCCAGAAAACTTGCCACACACGCCACAGAGATCACCGATCCCGCGGTGCGGGTTCCAACGAATCGGCCTGGCCGGCGGTTAACGTGCTTTCAGAATGGGCACGATCGAGGTTTGCCGTTCTCCGCCGGTGACGTGAACTTCTCCTGCGGCGTCGACAAAAACGTTCACTTCGCTGCGGATACCGAATTCCGCCAGATAGATTCCCGGCTCGATGGAGAAGCAGGTCCGGCGCATGACACGTCGTTGTTCGTGCGTTTCGAGGTCGTCCATATTGGCGCCGTTGCCGTGCGTCTCTTGACCGATGCTGTGTCCGGTGCGGTGAACAAAGTGCTCAGCGTAACCGGCCTCTTCAATGACCCGGCGGGCTGCCCGGTCGACCTTCCAGCCTTGCAGGATCCGGTCGTCGGCAAATTCCCTGCGAACACAATCAATCGCGGCATCGCGAGCGGCAGCGACAATCCGAAAAATTTCCACAAACCGCTGGGGGACGTCCTCGCCGACAAAGCCGACCCGGGTCAGGTCGCTGTAACCAGAGCGCGGTCTGTCGAGCTTGGCCCACAGGTCGATGAGTACAAAACCGCCGGCTCTTAGAGCCGTTTCGGTGCCGCTGCCCGTTTCGTAGTGCGGGTTGCCGCTGTGTGGACCGACTGCCACAGTGGGAGGATGTTCTGTCACCAGGCCGTGTTCGGAAAAGTGCGTCATAATTTGATCACGAACATCGGTTTCCTCGACCGACCCGTCGGCCCGCACCCGTTCGGCAATGAATGTCCAGGCACGTTCAAAGGCCGAATCGGTATGCCTGGCCGCTTCGAGATGCATCTGCCATTGGTCGTCGTCCCAGGTGGCCTCGAACATCTGAATCAAATCGCCGGAAGGAACGACTTCGACGCCCAAGCTGCGGACCAGTTCGACGGTGCCGGCATCGACGCGGGAGATATAGGGGTTCGCGTTGCGGGGCGAGTATTCCATGGCCACCCGCTGCATGCCCGCCACAAGCTGCTCGATGCCTGCTTCCCATTCCTGCCACTTCAAGTAGACAGTCTTTTCGCCCGGCAGATGATCGAGCGCGCCGGATTCGATGCGGTGCACCAGTTTTCGCGGCTCGGCGTGGGCGGGAATCGAGTACAATAACCGCCGCGAGCCGATCGCGTCTTCGTCCAAATCGAGAATACGCTGGGCCAATATGTTGCTGCCGCGAAAATCGTACAGCAGCCAGCCGTCCAAATCGAAGCGGCGAATCGCGTCCTGAATGGCAGAGAGATCAAACATGAATGTTTTCACTTCAGGAAGAACCGCTCCGCTTGGCGGACGGTTTGAGGGTCCTTCTTCCACAGTTCTGCAAGATACCGCTGCCCCTTCACGACGTGTGCCGGCGGTTTGCTGCCCGATCCGGAAACCGTGTCTTTGCCGCTGACGATCATATAACTGACGATGGCCCGTTTCACCAGCGGGTTGTCGTAGTCTTTGTGATCGAACAGCGTCATCAACCGGTCTTGAATCGACCAGTCTTTCCAGCGGGCCAAGTCGGTGATGGCGATGTCGGCCAGATCGGGACGCCCCACAAGGAGACGCACCGATTGCCTGAGCCGCTCTTTTTCGATGCGTCCATTCCCGTACGTCCACAGAAACCGCAGCGCCTGCAGGGTTGAAAAGATCTCGGTCGTCGGAGATTTGCGGTCCTTGAGTTTTTTTTCGTCGATTAAGTCGAGTCCCCGTGCCCCGACCAATAGCAGATAACCTCCGATCATCCCATCGATGCCGATCCGCATCTCCTCGGTCGGCGCGGTGATGTGACGGGCCAACAGTTTTGCATCCCGGTCGTTGCCGCACAGCCCCAACATCATCCCGTACAAGCCGAGCCGTGGATTTGTGAAATCGCCGGGGTCGCTCAGCCAGCGACGAAGGCGATCACGAGGTAATTTGTGGGCCAGCAGGACGACGTCTTTGTAATCGGAGTTGGTGAACTCGAAATAGGCGTCGTCGGCAATGGTATTGTCCGGGTACTCCAGGAACTTCAGGAAGTAGCTGAGCCGGTCTTGCGGACGCGCTTCGAGCGGCGGGGCTTGGACGATGTACTGATAGCTGGTTTCGGTGACTTCGAGCGGCGGGTCCCACTCGATGAGGGTCTTTTTTTTGCCCGTCAGCAGGAACAGGTCGCCTTTGTTTCCGGGCTGGTAACGGGCCAGCTTGATGCGCTGCCCCGTCTGGATGACGTCGCCCGGGTTTTTGAGCGCATGGATTGTCTGCAAGGTCGTGTGGGCCGGCGTATTCTGAGACTTTTGCTGCGTCTCCACCCACTGGACGAGCACAACGGCATCAGAACGGCTCACCTGCTGGCTGAGCGTCAGCCGCAAGCCGGGACAGAACGGACAAGCAGAGGCGAACGTCGTCAAAGAACAGAAAATCAGCAGAGCACGCAGGGTCACACCGACAGGTTGCATCGATCGTGCTCCGTAAATAGAACACCAGCCAGAAGGTGGTCCCGTGTGTGTTCACACGGGACTAAAATAAGGCGAAGACCGTTACCTCAAAAAGAAGAAGCGTTTTGCTTCACGGACGGTCTTGGGGTCCTTCTTTTCGAGCGTCTTGAGGTGCTTTCGGCCTTTGACCACGTGTTTCGGTTCCGGCGTGCCGCCGCCTTGGGGAATATCCTTTACGCTGACAAGCATGTAGCGCACAATGGAGCGTTTGATCGAGGGGATGTCGTACTCGTCAACACCGTACAACTCCATCAGCCGATCTTGCACGCTCCAGTCTTTCCAGCGCGCCAGGTCGGCAACGACCAAGTCGGCCAGTTCCGAGCGATCGAGCAGAATTCGCATCGACTGCTTCAGCCGGTCTTTGTCGATCCGGCCGTTCCCGTAGGTCCAGAATTGCCGCAGGGCCTGCATGGCGGCGTATGTTTCGCTGAAGGGGAGCGGCTTCGTGTTGCCCTCTTTGTCGAGCACTTTATTGCCGTTTTCGTCGATCACGACGGTCGTTTCGAGCTTCATCCGGTCGATGACATCCAGCCCTTTGTCGCCGGTCAATAATAGGTATCCAAACATCACGCCGTCGATGCCCAGACGGAACTCGTCGGTCGGCGTGGTGATTTTTTGACGCATCAATTGGGCGTCTTCCGGATTGCCGCACAACCCCAACATCAGACCATACAAACCGAGCCGCGTGACCGGGGTATCGGGGTCCTGGATCCATTGGCGAACGCGCTCCCGAGACATCGTTTTGGCCGACAGGGTAATGTCTTTGTAGGGGGCGTTGGCGAATTCGGCGTAGGCGTCGTTGGCGACAAGTTGATCGGGGAACTCGAGATAATTCAGGAAGTAGACGAGCCGCTTGGCCGGCGCTTCTTTCGGCAGGGGCGCCTGGGCAATGTACTTGAAACTGGCTTGACTGACTTCCAGCGGGCTGCCCCACTCGATCACCGTGCCGCGGGTGCCCATCAGAAGAAACAGGTCTCCCTTTTTGCCGGTGCGATATCGGACCAGCGTAATCTGGCCTCCCTTTTTCAGCAGCGTCTTGGGTCCGCGGACCACCTGCTCGATCTGGTAAGTGGTGCTTCCCGGTTTCTGATCCTCGGTTTTTCGGCTGGAGACCCATTTGACGAGAATGACCGCATCGGATTGGGCGACCTGTTCGCTCAACGTCAACGACGGCGCCGAACAAAAGGGGCAGGCCGCCAAAACCAGCTGAAGACCGGTCACCAGACCGAAAGCGAGAACGACACAGGCAAAAGCACGGCGGGAAGTGAACATCGTTTTCCTCCGAAAACAAATGAGCCGGTGTTGGGGGAACTGCGGAGTTTTATTTTTCTGGAATAGGACGAACGTCGCTTCAGCGAATCTTGTCGATGACCACGGCATTGTCGATCTGGTACAACTGATACAGTTTTCCGTCTTCGACCGACGGCTTGATGCGGAACACGCCGACGACGTCGAACGGACGGTTCTGAATGTAATCGGTCGTTATTCCGTCCCGCATCTTGACCCCGATCAGGTCGTAAATTTTCGGGTCTCGGCCGAAACAGCAAATTTGATTGTCGCGGGCCAGGACAAAAAACGGGATGCCTGTTTCCAGATGCGGCGGGTACATGAATCCGCGGATGCGAATTCGCTTTCCGTCGAGCCCCGTCAGCCAGTCGGGCATAAGTTGGGGGGCCTCGGGAGTGACGGGCTCCATGTTCAGCACTTTGAGCAGGTCGATGTCATCGTAGTTGACGCGCAGCGCCTGGGGCGAACCTTCGGTCTTGAATTCGCGCTGCTCGACCAGCAGTTGAACCTGACGATCTTTGGCGGGCTGGACCTTCTTGCTCCCGTTGTTTTCGTTCGGTCCGTCGGTCTCATT
>CAUZTK010000158.1:0-8906 GCA_963582395.1 Planctomycetota bacterium
TATCGATCCGCATCCAAGCCAGCCGCTGTTCAACGAGAAGACCGGCGGCATCTTCGAGACTGAATACGGTGTTGATGCGGTCGACCGACAACGGCGTTCACTGGTCGCCCCCGCAGGTGCTCAACACACCGGAGGAAATGGTCATTACGCCCAATTGTGCCATTGTCAAATTGTGGGACGGGCGGTGGCTTTAAGCGTTCGATCAGTGGCACGGCTATGAGGAACCGGGGCCGTATCGACCGCGCACGGTGGGGCTGTACTTGTCCGACGCCGGAAAAACTTGGGCCGATCCTGTCACGTTCGCCGACGGCAAATCAGCAGGAAAGGGCCACTGGCACGGGCGGATCATCCGGCTGCAGAACAATCAATTGTTCACGCTGTTCTGGACCGGCGACACCAAAATCGGTGGCGGCATGCCACTGCACCGATGCCGCGGGAACGCCGACGGCCGCGACTGGAGCACGCCCGAGTCAACGAACGTTCTCGGCCAGACGAATTGGCCGGCCGAGCTGCCGGATGGTCGGATGGTGGTGATTTACACAGTCCGCGAAACGCAGTCGCCCGGTTTCTATGCGGCATGTTCGGAAGATGGCGGCCTGTCGTGGAACTTGGACAGACAAGTCCATGTCTGGGATGCGACCGGCCGTGACAAAATTGGCGTCAACTCACACGATTCGTACCCCCACTCGCACGACACCATCTCTTTCGGAGCGCCGACCTCAATCGTCATGGACAACGGCGACGTCTTCTGCACGTTCTGGTGCACCGAAGCCTCCGTGACACAAACCAAGTTTGCCCTCTTGCAGCTTGAGTAAATCCAAGTTCATTCACCGTTAGCCTTCCCGTAGGTGCCGGTTCACGAACGGCAACACCTCGGCATAGGCTTCGTTGACCATATTCGGGTCACCTTTCGACAGTCCGTGCCCGGCACCGGAAACCGTCACTAATTTGTGTTCGACCTGGTGACACGCAAACTGTTGGGCCATCATGACCCACTATCGAAGACCGCCCCTTTCCCCACAAACGTTCGAACACCGAGAAAGGCAGCAGCGCATGACAGTGCCGTCGGCCGGACGGTCTGTTGTGTGACTTCCGTCAGTCGCCTGCGCCGTACTGCCGCAGGTATCCCGCTGAAGACTGAAAATACTTTTGGCAGCGGAGGCGTGTTTCCGGAGTTGCCTCCATTTTGACTTCCAGGTCGCAGAGATTGGCGTCGCAGAATCGGCAGCCGACCGAGCGGACATGAAACTCGACGTACTCGGCCAGATTCGGTTCCAGTGTTCCCAGCAAATAACTGCCGAGCCGGCTGCGTGTCGGGCAACTCAGCCGATGCTCTCGCCAGATTTCGCCGACAGAATGAACACCACTGTCCCGTTGATAGGCGGCGGCGGCGGTTCGGCGGCGGAGCGTCTCCGATTGCCGCAGCGACTCTTCCAGCACCGTCATCCTCTCCACCGGGAGCATTTCATCGAGGTAAGCCAGCAACTCGTCGTCGGTGAACGCAGGGTCGGACATCGGACAAGTTTCGATGGGAGAGCGTGGGCTGAGTGTTTTCGTATTTGAACCGGCCGCTCGTTGTGTGTCAATCGGCTTTGGTTGCGGCATCAGCCTCGCTGCATTCTCTGCGGTGAGTCCGATGTGAGTCATGCGGACGAAACAGAAACCGGCGGCGCCTTGATGTGATCATAATCATCCGGCAGACCGCTTGCCAGTCGTGTTCGGGATCGTTAACATATTCCCTCGATCGTCGTGAAGGAGCGTATCACGTGGGTGGGGTGCCGAGCCGATTGTCCAGTATCTAGCAGCCGCCGGACCGGTGGTTGTTGAACATCAACTATTGATTGTTTTGGTCGGTTTGGCAAGTGCTTCGTCTTCCCAAGGAACCGAAGTTCGACGTTTTTAGACCGTCTCTCGTGACTTGAATTGAGTGCTCCACACACCGGGAGTTTCTTTTGTTGTAACAGGTTTGCGACATGTTAAAACGCAACTGTTGATCGAGCGCCTTCTCGAAAACCTCATCGAAACCTCAAGAGACGTAGTGTGGCCATCACAGCGACAAAGCTGACGTTGGATGAACTGAAAGAAAAGGCGAGGACCATCCGGCGTCACATTATTCGTATGACTACCGAGGCCGGCAACGGGCATCCCAGCAGCAGCCTCTCGGCGGTCGAGGTGGTGGCGGCGTTGTTTTTCGGCGGATTTCTGCGTTACGATTCGGCCTACCCGGCCGATCCCGATCGAGACCGCTTCATTCTCAGCAAGGGGCACGCCGTTCCGGTTTTGTATGCGGCGCTGGCCGAAGCCGGTTACTTCCCGGTCGAGGATTTGCTAACGCTGCGACAACTGGGCAGCCCGCTGGAGGGGCATCCGAACATGAGGCGGCTCCCAGGGATCGAGGCTTCGACCGGTTCGCTCGGCCAGGGATTGTCGATTGGTCTGGGACAGGCGCTCGGTAGTCGGCTGGACGGTCGCGATTGCCGCGTGTTCGTCATGATTGGCGACGGCGAGATGGGGGAAGGACAGGTCTGGGAAGCTTTCGCCGCGGCGCACAAATACAAGGTGGGGAACCTGACCGCCGTGATCGATCAAAACGGCTATCAGCAAACCGGGGCGACTCGGGACGTGCTCGATCTGACTCCGTTTGCCGAGAAGATCGCGGCCTTCGGCTGGCACGTGCAAGAGATTGACGGCAACGACATGGAAACGGTCCTCTCGGGATTGCAAACGGCGACACAGGTGACCGACCGGCCGACGGCGATCGTCTCGAAAACGCAAAAGGGCTGCGGCATAATCCCCGTACTCGAAGAGGAGGGGGATTTGAACTTTCACGGCAAACCGCTACCGCCCGAGGCGGCGAAGAAAGCGCTGGAATTGCTGTCGTAAAATCCGGGGTCGCCGCACGAGAAACAACGAACTTGGGTGTTTCCCGCATCACTTAGGAACGAACAAGAAATCGAAGACGATGCAGATTGGTGAAGCGAGCGGTTTGAAACTCGGGCCGGCGACCCGCGATGCCTTCGGTGAGACGTTACGGGAACTGGGGGACAAGAACCCCAACCTGGTCGTCGTGGACGGTGACGTGGGTAACTCAACCCGAACCGAACTCTTTGCAAAGGCGTTTCCAGAGCGTGCTTTTAACGTCGGCATTGCCGAGAGCAATATGATCGGTGTGGCAGGAGGGTTGGCAGCCAGCGGAAAAACCCCCGTCGTTGCCAGTTTTGCCTGCTTCCTGTTCTGCAACGCCTACGATCAGATTCGTATGTCCATCGCGTTTCCGCGAATGAACGTCAAGCTTGTCGGTTCGCATGCGGGAATTTCGATTGGCGAAGACGGCCCCTCGCAAATGGGCATCGAAGACGTCGCGCTGGCCTGCTCGTTGCCCGGTCTGTCGGTGCTTGTCCCGGCCGACGCCGTCTCAACCCGCCGGGCTACCGAGACTATGCTGGCACATGACGGGCCGACCTACCTTCGGCTGGGCCGCCCCAAAGTCCCGGTCGTGTATACCGACGGATGTGATTTTGAAATCGGCCGGGCGATCCAGCTTCGCGACGGCAACGACGTGACAATCATCGTCAATGGAATGATGGTCGCCGCCGCCCTCGATGCCGCCCTAATTCTCAGCGGAGAGGGTATCTCGGCGCGTGTCGTCGACATGCACACGGTCAAGCCAATCGACGAACAGGTGATTGTCAATGCCGCTCGCGAGACCGGGGGAATCGTTGTGGCCGAGGAACATTTGGCAGCCGGTGGACTGGGAATGACGGTGGCCGGAGTTGTCACCCGGACAGTACCGGTACCGATGGGTTACGTGAATCTCGGTGACCGCTACGCCGAAAGTGGAGATTCAGCAGGTTTGTTGAGCAAGTACGGACTAACGGCCGGCGCGATTGCCGATGCGGTGCGCGGCATCGGGCAGCGGTAGGAAGCTGTCGCGAGCTGGAAGGATATGGCTGATCCGGCGTTTCAATGATCGTAATTTTGTTTCGAATACGGTTTGAGTAAATAGGCTCGTCGGAAACGTACGGCGTCCGACCGGCCAACGAGACGAGTGGCGTGATCGAATACCGGCCGTTTCACAATACCGACCCACCGAAACTTTTTGCCCTGTGGAACGGGAGCGAGTTAGGTCGCGGCGCCGCTAGTTTCGTTTCGACCGACGCACTGGAAACGTTGATCTTCGCCCAACCCTACTTCGACCGAAACGGGCTGATTGTCGCTTGCGACGGTTCTCAGGTTGTCGGCTGTGTTCATGCCGGCTTCGGCACCACGGACGATGAGTCGAAACTCTCCCACGCAGCCGGAGTGATCTGTGCCGTTTTGGTTCGGCCGGAATCTCGCCGCCGGGGCATCGGCCGCGAACTGGTCCGGCGGGCCGAAGACTACCTGAAGGCCTGTGGTGCCACCAGCATTCAAGCGGGATCGGCCGCACCTCGCGATCCGTTTTACTTGGGGCTGTACGGCGGTGCCGCACCGTCCGGTTTTTTGGAATCGGACCCCGCGGCGGCACCGTTTTTCGAGGCCGTCGGTTATGAAGCCTTCCAACGGCATCAGATCTATCGATGCGACCTTAACAAGCAAACCGTACCCATCAGCTTCCGACTGATGACAATCCGGCGGAAAACGGAACTGAGGGTGGTCTCCCAGCCAGTCCCCTTGACGTGGTGGTGGGCTACGCGCTTGGGACGTCTCGATACGCTTCGTTTCTTGCTGGTTCCCAAGCAGGGTGGCGAATCCTTGGCGAGCATGACTGTGCTCGGACTCGACCATTACTTGACGAAATGGCAGGTTCGGACGATCGGCATGACCGAGCTGTTTGTGCCGGAACAACAGCGACGTCAGGGTTTCGGGCAAGCGTTGATCCTGGCTGTCGGCCGAAGACTGCGGGAAGAACTGGTCATACACGTGGAATGCCATGCGCCCACAGAAAACGCTGCCGCCATCGGTCTGCTCGAATCGTGCAGTTTTCAGCAGATCGACACCGGCGTGGTCTTTCGCCGCATCGATTTCAATCTCAACCCGGATGCGGAAAACGCCGTAGCTGCCGACGGCCATTCACAAACACCGCCGGGGGATTAGCTGTCGTCCGATCGCCTCTGACCGCCCAGTAACTTCAGCAGCAGGTTGTCGGACGGATACGGGTGTCCCTTGTGCTGCGTGAACGCTTCTCCATAAGCGGCGCCGATCTCTGCTCCGCGCAGGGCGCTCCAGCGCTTGCCGCGATCAAGGTATTCGTCGATACCGTGTTGTTTCCGCAGCCAGGCGCGCTGGCTATCGTGGCAGGCGAGCATCTTTCGCTTGAGCTCGTACGTCGTGCCGATATCGATGATGAATTCCGGCTGGAGCGGGTTTCCGAAGGAGTCGGTCCCTTCGATGGCGTCGACGTAATACAGGTGCGGAATCCGCTCGAGGGCCACAGCCGGCTCCCACTGACGAGTCGAGTAATTCGGGATGGGAGCGATAAAACAGGCGTCGCGAATCAACCGGCTGGTTACTTCGTGATCGCACATGTAATCGGTCGGAGGGGCGGTGATGACGATGTCGGGCCGCGCCCGCCGCACCGCCTCCACCGCCCGCTTACGGCTGTCGTTGTCGACGATGATCGACAAGTCGCGAAATTCCAGGCAGACGTACTCGGCCCCCAGCAGGTCGGCAGAAGCCTGCGCTTCCCGGCGGCGAATTTGCGAGATCTCGTCGGGACCCAGTTCGGCACTGCCGCAATCACCGGGCGACATGGTAGCCATTAGAATCGAGCAGCCCTGTTGCTTCAGCAACGCCAGTGTTCCGGCACACTGAAATTCGAGATCGTCGGGATGAGCATGAATGGCTAGAATTCGCGGTCTCTCGGCAGAAGCGGACATGGAACCTGACTATTTCGGGTGTTTTGATTGGATGTGACGAAATGATTCCGTTTGCGGGCGACGACATTATAATGACCAGCGACGACCACTGGCCACCGACGCATCTCAGGGGTGGTCAGTTTTTCGACCTTGTAATATTGGACAACTTATTTTTACGCAGATCCTTATATCTGCTTAAGCAGCAGGACGGCAATCTGGCTTGGGCCTTACCGATGTGGATCATGTTTCGGCCGTGAATCAATTGTGTTACGCGTTATTATCGACGAGCCTTACCAGTTCATCCCCCCTCGCCGGGGCAAGTTCTGGCCGTGGTTATGCCAGCTTTTTCTGAGCCGTCATCTGCGGACGGTGCACGGCATCACCGGCTACGAGTGCCGCGGGCTGGATCTGCTGAACGACTCGCTCCGTGCCGGGCACGGGATTTTGCTGGCGCCGAATCATTGCCGGCCCAGCGACCCGATGGCCATGGGCATTCTCGATATCGAAGCCGATATCTACCACTACACCATGGCAAGCTGGCACGTCTTCAAGCAAGACCGCTGGACTTCGTTTCTGGTTCGGCGGCTGGGCGGATTCAGCATCTACCGCGAAGGGATGGACCGCGCCGCGCTGAACTGCTCCATCGAGATTCTCGAAACGGCCGAGCGACCGCTGGTCGTTTTTCCGGAAGGTGTCATCAGCCGCTGCAACGACCGGCTGGGCGTGCTGATGGACGGCACGGCGTTTTTGGCCCGAGCCGCTGCCAAAAAACGAGCCAAAGCCAAGCCGCCTGGCAAAACCGTCATTCATCCGGTCGCCCTGCGGTACGTGTTTGAGGGGGACCTCGAATCATCGTTGACGCCCGTGCTGAGCGAAATCGAACATCGGTTGTCCTGGCAGCCGCAAAGCCACTTGCCGCTCGTCGAGCGGATCGCCAAAATTGGGGCGGCGCTTGTGTGCCTGAAAGAAATTGAATATCTGGGCCGACCGCAGCCAGGATCGCTCCACGATCGGGTCGATCGGCTGATCGATCACATCTTGGAGCCGCTGGAGCAGGAGTGGCTCGACGGGCCTCAGCCAGGGGTCGTGGTGGCCCGCGTCAAGAACCTGCGAACCGCCATCCTGCCGGATTTGGTCGACGGCGACATTGGCGATTCCGAGCGCGACCGCCGCTGGCGGCAGTTAGCTGATTGCTACCTCGCGCAGCAACTGTTCAATTATCCGCCGGGTTATATTACGCCGGACAGTCCACCCGAACGATTGGTCGAGACCGTCGAGCGGTACGAAGAAGACCTGACCGACACGGTCAGCCTCCACGAGCCGCTCAAGCTGATCATCCAGATCGGTGAGGCGATCGAAGTCGGCCCGGAGCGCGTCCGCGGCGAACAAGGCGATCCGGTGATGCAGGAATTGGAGCAACGGCTGACCGAGATGTTGGAGCAGCTCGCTACGGAGTTTGCCGGCCCCCGGCCGGCCGACTGAATGTGCAGACCAATTCGCACAAACCTGCTACTCGAACCGCGAGCCGCTCTGTGGTGAAATCCTTCATGAATCACCAGGGGGGAATAGCGCCGCACAGATCTCGTTCACGGCAAGAAGGACTCAAGAAGAATGATTTCATCTTCAGGGATGATTTGCGTTTTGGGCGCCGAAGCCGGGAGCAGCACAGTGCTGCCCGGTCCCATCTGTCGCCGCTCGTCGCTGCAAACGAATTCCGCGTGGCCGCCGATCATCATCAGGACGTGGAAGCGTCCGTCGGCATCCATCGTGAACGGCTTACCAGTCTGATGACGATGAATGACAAAATCATCGCAGCGAACCAGCTCTTCGACGGGGTGTGACTCGCCGGCAACAAGCCGGGTCGTAACGGGATCGACCGGGCCGCGATTGAAATCGGTGCAATCGAGACCGTCGGTGATGTGCAGTGTGCGCGGCTGCCCGTCGGTTCCAAGGCGTCCCCAATCGTGTAAGCGGAATGTGAGGTCGCTCGACTGCTGAATCTCCGTCAGCAGAATACCCGCACCGATGACGTGCACGGTTCCGGCCGGAATGAAAACGCAATCACCCGGCTTCACAGGGAAGCTATGCAAAGCCTGCTCGACATTTCCCGCAGCCAACGCGCTCTCGAGTTGACTTCGGTCGACTCCCCGCTTCAGCCCCGTGTACAACCGGCTGGCAGGTTCGGCGTCGATGATGACCCAGGCTTCGGTCTTTCCGTTTTCGTTGGGGTCGTAGCTCCGTGCCTGTTCGTCGTTCGGATGGACTTGAAGTGAAAGCCGGTCGTGTGCATCGAGAAACTTCACCAGCAGCGGAAACTGCTTCAGACCGGCATGCCGACCCAGCAGTTCCTTTCCCTTCAGCTCTACGAGCCGGTTGAGCGTCCAGCCCCTATACGGACCGTCGGTGACGATGCTCTGATCGTCACCGTGATCGACGAGTTCCCAGCTTTCGGCGTAATCGGTCTCGGTGCCGATCTGTTTGCCAAGTCGCGAACCGAGCCGCGTTCCGCCCCAGCAAATTCGTTTCAGGATGGATCGAAACTGTAACGGCTGCATGCGGCGACTGTCTCCTGAAGACGGTCAGGCATAACGATGTCTGGGGAATGAAACCACTGCCGGGAAGTGCAAGTTCAACGAGAAGTGCATCCCGTGTGTAAACCAGGTTAAGACAAGAGAAATGAGTGGCCGAGTTTGATGGAAGCTCGACCGGGTTAGAGTTTTACCTTGTCACATCTGTGCGTCGTGCGCGCCTGTTGCAGAGAGCCCAGAGCGGAGAGTCGAGAGCCAGAAATATCGACATCGATAGATTCTGGCTCTCCGCTCTTGACTCTCAACTCTTGGCTGCGGCCGATAGGCCGCGTTAGGATTCGACGTCACGGCGCGGCAATTGGTTGCCGCGGACAACTGGCAGCCACATCCACTGCCGTTGCTCCGGGGTACTGCGGGTCCTAAACATCAGGGCGAAGATGTGTGCGGTAATAATCGTCGCCAGCCACGAGGCGACCACGACCAGGTGCGTCGAAAAGGCGATTCCAAAAAGTTCTTGGCTGTAACTGCTACCCACACCAAC
>CAUZTK010000159.1:0-8884 GCA_963582395.1 Planctomycetota bacterium
GACAGTGATCAATAACTGACATACACGTCCGCGAAGCAATCCTCTGGTTCCGGCAGCGGACTTTCTTCGGCGAATTTCACGGCATCGAGGATCACCTTGCGAGCGCGCTGATCGATCTCGTCCAAGTCGGCCTCGGTGAGGAGACGTTGAGGCAAGGTTGCTTCGCGGAATCGTTGCAGGCAATCGCGGGACTTGTAATGTGCTTCTTCCTCGCGAGTCCGATATTTGATGGCGTCACCTTCGAAATGGCCAAAGTAGCGATAGGTTTGACACTCCAGCAATGTGGGGCCGTCTCCCCTGCGGGCTCGCAGAATGGCTTCGCCGGCCGCCTCGAAGACGGCGAACACGTCTTGTCCATCCACCACCACTCCGGGCATGCCGTAAGCCGTGCCACGGCCTGCAATGTCCTGGCCGCCAATCGAATAATCGGTTGATGTGGTTTCAGCATATCGATTATTCTCGCACACAAAAACGACCGGCAGCTTCCAAATGCTGGCTAAGTTCAGCGATTCGGCGGTCGTGCCCTGATTGGCCCCACCATCGCCGAAGAAGCATGCGGTCGCCTGCTCGGTCTGCTTGACCTTCGCCGTCAGACCGGCCCCACACGCCAGAGGTGGGCCGCCGCCCACAATGCCGTTCGCCCCCAACATGCCCTTGTCGATATCGGCGATGTGCATCGATCCGCCTTTACCTTTGCAGCAGCCCGTGATCTTTCCACGAATCTCGGCCATCATTTCGCGGATCGAAACGCCTTTGGCGATGCAGTGACCGTGCCCCCGATGAGTGCTGGTGATGAAGTCCGAATCGTTCAGATGGGCACACACTCCCACAGCCACCGCTTCTTCACCGGCGTACAAATGGACGAAGCCGGGAATCTTCCCGTCGGCAAAATCCGTATGAAGTTGATTCTCAAACTCCCGGATCAGCCGCATCCGCTCGTAAATCCACAGAATCTTTTCGCGATCAGGATGCATCGTGGCTGTGCTCCACAAGTGTCATGTGTGGTTATTGTGCCGAACCCAACGTAGGCAATTCCTGTGGTTATTGCAAGGACTCAACCGTGCTGCGTACCGACTGCATTACTGGTTCGACTATCTCGTTTCCACGATGAGTCCTACCGTTTGCTGCAAAAAGCGAAACTGGTTCCCAAGCTCTGCTTGGGAACCAGTTGTAAGCCGCGTTGCGGCACTCTGGCTGTGCACCGGAGTCTGGAAATCGGCCTTCTGCCGTTTTTTTCGCACTGCAAGTCCGGTAAACTCGTCGCAGTTCAAAAGACAGGTTGCCGGTCACCCGCGCCGTCTCAAACAAGTTGACCGCAGCCAATTCAAGGCGCCCGTTGCTCCCCCGCTCCTCGAGCTGACCCTTGACAGCTTTCTCTCAACAGGAACAGGCAGCATGGAACACTTCCCAGGCATCGCGACAATTCGGTACGAAGGACCCGGCAGCCAGAACCGGCTGGCCTTCAGGCACTACAATCCCGACGAGGTCGTCGAAGGCCAAACACTCAAGGACCTGTTGCGGTTCAGCGTCTGCTACTGGCACACGTTTCGATGCACCGGTTCCGATCCCTTCGGAGCGCCCACGCTGCAACGTCCCTGGGATGACGGGTCCGAAACCGTCGAGAACGCGGTCAAACGGGTCGACGCCGCCTTTGAGTTTATAGAAAAGTTGGGCGCCCCCTTCTATTGCTTCCACGACCGCGATGTCGCCCCCGAAGGCGATACCCTGGCTGAAACCAATAAGAACTTCGACGCCGTGGTCTCGGCACTAAAAGATGCCCAAGAGCGGACTGGCATCCGGTTGTTGTGGGGGACGGCCAACCTGTTCTCGCATCCACGCTACATGCATGGTGCCGCCACCAGCCCCAACGCCGACGTCTTCGCCTATGCGGCCGCACAAGTCAAAAAGGCGATCGAGGTCACGCATGAACTCGACGGCGTGAACTACGTTTTCTGGGGCGGCCGTGAAGGGTACATGAACCTTTATAACACCGACATGAAACGCGAGTTCGACCACTTGGCCCGGTTTATGCATCTGGCTGTCGATCACGCAAAATCGATCGGCTTCACCGGACAGTTTCTCTTCGAGCCGAAACCCAAAGAGCCGACCAAGCACCAATACGACTTCGACGCCGCTGCCTGCTTGAACTTCATTCGCAACTACGGATTGCAGGACGTCGTCAAGCTCAACATCGAGACCAATCACGCCACCCTGGCCGGTCACACGATGATGCACGAACTCGAATACGCTCGGATTCAGGGCGTGCTCGGTTCCATCGACGCCAACACCGGCGATTTGCTGCTCGGCTGGGACACCGACCAGTTTCCGACCAACATCTACCTGACCACACAGTGTATGCTGGTCATCTTAAAACAGGGTAGGTTGGCACCGGGTGGCACCAACTTCGACGCCAAGGTCCGCCGCGAAAGTTTCGAGCCGGTCGACCTGTTCCACGCGCACATCGGCGGGATGGACACCTTCGCCCGCGGGGCGAAAATTGCCGCCCGAATCCGAGCCGACGGCGTGCTCGATCAGTTTGTCAACGAACGCTACGGCAGCTACGACACGGGCATCGGCCGGCAAGTCGAAGAGGGAACCGCGAGCTTCGCCGATCTGGAATCGTACATGCTCGAGAAAGGCAACCCCGATCCAAACCAATCCGGCCGCCAGGAAATGCTGGAGAACATCATCAACGACTATTTATAACCACCGCTCGCGGCTTAGCGCACAAGAGATCTTCCAATGTCGCGCCCTCTGGTCATCGCCTATCACTTGGTCTGGACCGGATACGTCTGGTGGCTTCCCAACGACCCCCGCGGCAGCACATCGCGCGGAATCGCCAACGAGCGTCTGTAACATCTGGGCGCCGTCCATTATGGCCACCGCACGCGTCAGCCACCGGGAAAGGTTGTTCGTGAATTTTACGAACGGACGGAACCCGAACTGCGTTATACCCTGTTGCGGTTCGACGAGCATCACGTTCAGATCATCGCCGATGCGTTTTTCGAAGCGATCGAGCAGTTTCGTTACACCTGTAATGCATCGACGATCATGCCCGATCACGTCCACATTCTGATCCGAAAGTATCGTCACAAAGCGGAAGAAATGATCGAAAACCTACAACGCCTCAGCCGCTTGCGGCTCAGCAGATCCGAAACCATCGACGCCAACCATCCCATTTGGACGGCAGGCGGCTGGAAAGGTTTTCTGGACAGCCCCGAAGCCGTCCGCCGAACGATCCGATACATCGAAGACAACCGTGTTACAGCGAAACTCCCTTGCCAGCGCTGGCCGTTCGTCACCGTATACGACAACTGGCCGATGCATCCGGGACACAATCCGAATTCTCCATACGCCCGACGGCTGCGAAGCCGTCACACGAACACCTGACCCCGCCGCTTGCGGCTTAGCGGACAACTGACATCGAACATTCGCTAAGTGACAAGCCGCTCGTGGTTTCACGGAACTCATTGGAAAACCATGACTCATCAACCATCGAAACGCTCCGTCGCGATCTTGACGGCCATGTTGCTGACGTCCTCTGCTTGCTCACGAAACGAGACGATCCATCGCGACGCCCTTCACCAAGCGGTTTCGACACGATCTCAACCGGCTGGCACCGTTACGGTTCAAGCAGTCACGGCCCCTATCCCGGCGAAGAATGGGGCACAGGCCACAAAAACTTCCTCCACGAACGGCCGCGGCGTCTCTGCCGAAATTGACCGAGCGACGGGTGGAAGCGTCGAAGGGACCGTCACCTATGTGGCCGACCGAAGACGCCGCTGGCGTTATGCCCGGTATTACGTTGACCGCAAGAGCGGTCACCTTGCGGAGGCGGTCGTGGCCCTTAGTGGCAGCCTTTTCGACGGCGGGCGACTGAAAACATCGACGGAATCCACCAAACCTCGAACCTTCGAGATGGCTCAAAAATATTTCCGTTTCATCCCCGAAATAATGGCCCTCCGCGCCGGCGACCGAGTCAAGTTCACCAACGCTGATCTGTCTCTGCACAACGTCTTCGCCTCGGCCGGCAGTCCCGCGCGGTTCGACGTCAACCTCCGCAGAGGCGACGAAAACGTCCAGCGGTTCGATCGTGCCGGCGGAACAAACAAGCCGGTTCGGCTGCGCTGCATTTTTCATGGCAGTATGCAGGCCTGGATTTTCGTGTTCGATCATCCATACTACCGCCTCACCGCCCAAGACGGCCGATTTCGATTCGACAGCGTTCCTCCCGGCAAATACCAGTTGAGAATGTTCCACCCCGCCGGTGAGCTGCGCTTTGTGCGGACGATTGAAGTCGGAGACGGCAAAACGGCCCGGTTCGACATTCGTGTTTCGCCCGACAACAAAGTACAATCGAGACAGCAATAAACGGCCCGGCGGCGATGCTCGCGAAATCACGGCTCGGCGGGTGAACAAAGTCGCCGAAACCCAATCGGTAACCGGCGAATGCCAAATCACGATTTGTCGGCACTCGACCGACTTGTGCAACTCTGAATCTACCGGGAGACTTTACTGATGACCCTTGACCTCAACCGTCGCGGTGTTCTGAAAGTTGGTTCGGTCGCCATGGCTGCTGCAGTTGCCCAAATATCGCTGCCCGAGTTCGTCTTCCCCGGCCAGGACGACGAAGAGGAGTTGGTGCCCTTTCTGAATATGCCCCGCTCTCGGCCGAACATGCTCGACTGGGAAAACCTCGACAGTTGGATCACGCCGCAAGATCAAGTTTTCAGTGTCTCGCATTACGGAACTCCAGAAATCGACGACGCACAGCACACGCTTGAGATCACAGGCTTGGTCGAGACGCCGAAAACGTTGACCGTGGACCAGCTCAAAGCCCTGCCCAAAGCCGATCGGCTGATGACGCTGGAGTGTTCCGGCAACGGCGCCTCAAAAGGGTTTATCGGCGCCGTCTACAACGGCAAGTGGACTGGTACGCCGCTGGCGGCGCTATTGAAGTCGTGTGGCATCAATCCGGAAGCCAAAGAGGTGGCCTTCATCGGCGTCGACAAAAGCAAAGAGACGCTCCGCAAAGGAACCCGCCGCGAGCTGACCTTTGAAGTCCCGTTCGGCCGCAGCCTGTCCCTCGAAGACGCGCTGAACCCCAATTTGCTACTGGCTTATGAACGTAACGGCAAACCGCTCCAAAGACGCAACGGCGCCCCGCTCCGGCTGATCGTGCCGGGATGGTATGGCATTGCCAACGTGAAATGGCTTCGCCGTATCGAAGTCCGCGACACCCGCTACGTGGGCCGGTTCATGGGCCGCGATTACGTCACCGTTCGCGGCGAACGGCGGGGTGGTGAGGTCGTCTTCGTGGAAACATCGGTGACACAGATGAACCTCAAATCGATCGTCGCCCGCGTCACCTGCGGTGAGACCAAAGATGGGTTGGTCCCGGTGAAAGCTTACGGAGCGGTTTGGAACGACGGCACCGACATCGACCGAGTCGAAGTTCAGGTTGACGACGGAACATGGCGCCGCGCGACCCTCGACAAACAGCCCCGCTCGAAATACTGCTGGACGTTCTTTTTCATCGATCTGGGAAACATGAAACCGGGCAAACATACAGTCGTCTCGCGGGCGGTCGACGTCAAAGGCAGAATCCAGCCGAGCGCCGAAGACGATGAAATCGCCCTCAAACGGACCTACTGGGAATCTTACCAGCAATGGCCGCGGGAAATCGAGCTGGAAGCCTGATGTGTGTCGCAGCGCCCCGGTTCCTTACTTAGTCGGTTTCCGGAACGAACTGCATACTGATACGATCCAAGACTGCACCGGTTTATTCCCGTAATGCTGGCGCTCAGGAGATCATCGGCCGCGGGATGCCGCTGGGAGACCTCCGGCGCCGGCGTTTTTTCCCTTCGGACGGTTTTTCGTCCGAGTCGGCTGACTTCTCCGACGATTCGGAATCGCCCGACTTGCCGGCAGATTCCAAGTTGCGAGTCGGCAGGGCGGTTCCCACAAAACCAAAACGCTCGATGACCGCAGACCGAACATTCTCCGGAACTTTGCCGAACCAGCGGACCTCGCCCGCTTGCAGCGCGGCAACCGGAATCCCGTCGAGGTACGCAATTCGGTTTGACGCGGTCCGGGGAACTCGAGCCTGATCGGTCAGTATGCCGACAAGGTTCAGCGGGTCGGCGGCACAAAAAATGATCAGCTCTTGTTTCGGTCCCTCATCACGCAGCCGGCGGAGTTGCCGAACCGTATCTCCCAGTGCGAACTGTTCACCGGCCACTCCGGTGAGAAATCGGCCACCGCGGATTTCGCCGCGAGCTTCCATCCGTCGATACACCTGCAACAAGTCAAACCACGACGGTGCGCCCGGTTCCCGCACCAGCAGGTCGCGAAAGACAACCCCCCATCGGCGAAGCAGTTGCCATGCCCACTGCAGAATAAACTCGTTGTCTGAGTGCCCCTCGCTTGCGGAACCCACTTCGCCGATCTGTTCGCCCTGCGACTCTTTCCGCCAAAGCGACCAGCGTCCGGTTCCGCCGGTCGTCTTTCGGATGCGAACGGCAGCGGGACGGACCCTACGTGAGTGGCGATTCGCCGGCCCGGTTTTCTCAGCAATCAGGCTCCTCAGCCCTCCGAAACCGTCGGCCGAAATCAACCCCCGTGTGACCAGATCGCCCAGCGCATCGTCGAGCTGTCCCGGCAGCATGCGGGTTTCGGCCATCAGGTCGGCGGCAAACATGGCCCCACGGCCGCGCAGCAGTTCCAGCACCTGTTGCGCCGGGCTGCTGAGCCGGTCGTCCCCTTGGGGCGGGCGGACTGCTGTCAGCCAGCAAAGATCAGCTCGCAGAAAATCCCCAGCAGGGCCACCCGTGTCAGCGCGGCCATCGGTCTGCTGTGGTCCAGATCCCGTCGCGGCGGGAACAATCGTCCCCAGCTCACTTCCCCCGTCAGACAGAGCTCGTCGAGCCACTGCGGTCGATAACCGTCAAGGCGGGCCGGAAACAGATCGCGTTCCCAGCAGACGGCCGGCACGTCGAGGCCCTGCAGCGTGGCGACGACTTCGAACAAGCCGTTCGGTCCTGTGCGGCGCTGCGAGGGCAGCAACCCGTGATGCCGGGTCAGAAACCGGACGAAGACGTCAGCCTCCACCGGTTCAATCTGCCGCCGCAGGCCCTGCAGCGTCAGCCGATGAATTCGAGCCAGCAACCGGCGGTGACACCATTCGATTTTGGATTGCGGATTTGGGATTTCCGATTCGTCGAATTGGGACTTGAGATTTGGTGTAAAGTTTCCCCGCAGAACGACTCCTTCGCCTTCCAACGCTTCCAGAGACGCACTCGTCTGACTCTCGGTGATCGACAACCGGGCCGCCAATTCGTTGGCCGTTGTCGGACCGCAGATTTCGATCAGACTCCGAACCAGCGCCGTGCGGGCTTCGGTTGCCGGCCACTCGGTCCGCACACCCTGTGGCGCGGCAATTGGCGGATCGAACACTGCGTCGGGAAAGACGGCCTGCGCGGCCGGAAGACGTTCCGCGGCAACCCAGCCGACACTGCCGTCGGGAAGTGAGATTGTTGTTGCCCGTCCGGCCTCTGCAAGGTCGCGATAGCATGTTTCCATGTCCGTCGTTTCCGGAACCAGCAGAACAATGCGGCTCAACAACACGTCGTGCAGTTCGTCGGCGTTGCGGATGAGCGGTTGGGCTTCGCGGCGCACCATCTCGATCGCTTCCGGATCGAGCCGGTCCAAATCGCTGACGCTTTCGACCGTGAGTGACCGTCGGACCGAGACCGCCCGCGCCCGACGCTCTTGAATCTCTCCACCGTCGAGGAAGGCGTATCGGTTGGCATTCAACAATTCGTAGCTGAAAGGAGACGGTTCGCGGGTGTCGCGGGCAACGAGTGTGATCTCGCCCCGCTCGATGTTGCTCAGAACACGTTCGAGCCCCTCGACGTCGAGCGCTTCCAGCAGACAGTCCTGCATCGTTTGCTGCACAAGCGGATGGTCGGGGATCTCATGGTCTCCGGTGATGTTTTCCTGGCAGCCGGTCAGCTTGGGAAACACGGCCGTCAACAAGTCGTCGGCCCGAAAGCGTTGAAAGGCGGGGGGCACCTTTTTGCCGTTTTGTCGTCTGAGGACCAGCAAAGCCCTGGTGGCGTTCCACCGCCAGCGGATCTGAAACATGGGGATCGCCAGCACCGCCTGTTCGAGCAGCAGGCGGGCGTTCCGTACGCTGAGCATCGGAAACAGACTCTCGATGGGAAAGCTGTGCTGGGGACCGAGCGAGAGAATGAAGCCGTCGTCGTCGGCCGTCGCCTGCAGTTCGAAATCGAACGAGCGGCAAAAGCGCTTCCGCATGGCCAGTCCCCACGCCCGGTTGACTGCCGACCCGAACGGCGCGTGAACCACCAGTTGCATCCCACCCGATTCGTCAAAAAACCGCTCGAAGACAACCCGTTTCTGCGTTGGCAGCAAACCGATGGCGGCCTTCTGGGCAGCGGCGTACTGGAGTGTCTGTTCGGCAGCGAATTCGCAACAGCCTATTTCGGTGACAAGCCAGTTGATGATTGCGGATTTCGGATTTTGGATTTCGGAATTCCGCAATCCGCAATCATCAATCCGCGATTCCAACTCCTCGCGCAGCCGAGAAACTTCCTCCGAGAGTTCCAATGTCCGGCCGGGCGCTTCGCCCCGCCAAAAGGGGATCGTCGGCGGCGCCCCCTGCGCATCGGCCACATTCACGTCGCCGCCGCGGATGTTGAGGATCCGCCACGAGGTGTTCCCCAATAGAAACACGTCTCCCCGCTGGCTTTCAATGGAGAAGTCCTCGTCGAGCGAACCGACCACCGTGCCGTCCGGTTCGGCGACCACCCGATACGTGGCGATCTCGGGAATCGCCCCGCCGTTGGTGAGGGCGGCAATG
>CAUZTK010000160.1:0-8831 GCA_963582395.1 Planctomycetota bacterium
GAGGCAAGATCGCATGCTTCCCTGCACGCTCAAAACATCGCAGTCTCCTTGCTAGATTGGGGTTATAACACACCAATCATCGCAGAAGACTGCGATTTCTCATACACCCATTGAACGGTATTGCGGCTAGAGGGTCATTCGCTGCCCGCGGCAAGATCTTGACTCTGAATGAACGGGAAGGCCTGGGATCCTGGGGTTTGGGCCATCTCGCTTTTGCTCTGACCCCGCCATCCGCTCTCCAACTGGTTTGGGTGTGCCGAACGTCTAACCGCCGGCGACCGGGGGTAGAATCGTCAGTTCGTCGTCCGGGGAGATCGTTGTGTTACGGTCTTTCTGCGGCTTGCCGTTGACCATGACGGTTTGCACTCTGGTCGGGTCGAGGTCGAGCGCGTGCAGCAGATCGTCGATGCTGGCCGCTTCGGCAAGCTCGACAACATTGTTTGGAGGGGACTTGGCTTTTAGGCCGCCCATCAGCTTCACTCGGACCTGCATAAAGCTGACCTCCCGGTGGCGATGCCCTGCGTGAGAACAAAGGTTGTGAGCATCAGCCGGCTGATGCCGGCCGCTCGCCTAATCTTGTGGCTTTGTGCCGACGAAGACGCCGTGTGCCGCCGACACCGTCATCGATGGGGTTGCCTTGCCGAAGTGATACCCGCGGCTGCGAGCAGGGCGTCCGAGCAGCGTGGTTCTGACGAGCTTCTGGGCCACATTGGCAGCGATGTACGGTCGGCGGATGTCGAAGGGGTTCTCGGCCAGAAACTCCTTCCATCGCCCGAGCTTTGTGCGGGTCTGCATGATTCCCTTGACCATACCGACGTCGGTGAGCATGCCGACGTCGTTGGCCCGTCCGACAAAAATCGCACCGGTGATTTCATCGCCGCTCCACAACAGCCTGCGGTAGACATGTCCGTCGGGGCTCGAAATGGTGATCGCTTCGGCGTTCGGATCGCCCCAGTTGCCGAAGCTGGCATTCTGCAGGCCGCAGACGTCCAGAATGTTCATTGACAGACTGCCGGGATAGTGGACTTCCTGGCCGGCCATATTTGCACCGGCAACCCGGCCGTGATCGACCGCCGTAGGTTGAATGGCGTGGATTTCCTGTCCGCCGTAAAGCGACGGCCCTTGGGCCACGTCACCGCCGGCGTAGATGAACGGGAAGTTCGTCTGCATGCGGTCGTTGACGAGAATCCCTTCGCCGGTTTCGATTCCCGAACTCGGTACGAGGTCCAGGTTCTGGCGGATGCCGGTGGCGACGACCACCACGTCGGCCGAAAGTTTTTTGCCGTCAGCCAGCTCGATCGTTTTCGACCCGTCATCGGCTTCGGTAATCGCCTGCACGCTCGCCCCGGTCTGCACGCCTACTCCCTTCGATGCCAGCCAGCTTTCGACCATCGCAGCGGCGTCGGTATCGAGCATACGGGGCAGGACGTGCGGCTCGCGCTCGATGACCGTCAGTTGCCAACCGCGCTTGAACATGGCATTCAGCATAATGAAGCCGATGAACCCCGCACCGATCATCGCGACGCGAGGTTGCTGCTTGTCGTCGGTGGCATCCAGCAGGCTTTGGGTGTCGGCCAGCGTCCAGAGCGACTGCACGCCTGGCAGGTCGATACCGGGGATGTCGATCTTGACGGGGGAGGCGCCGGTGGCGATCAGCAGATTGTCGAACGACAACTCGCTGCCGTCTGAAAGTTTGACCGATTTTGCGTCCGGATCGATCGACACAGCCCGTGTACCGATACGGGCCTCGACGTTCAGCTTCTGGTAGTAGGCGTCGTCGGCCGTGTAGGTGTGCTCGCGGGGAACCTTCCCGCACAGCCAATAGGGCAGGGCCATACGGGAGTGGGCCGGCTCCTCGCAGAGCAGAGTGATCTGCGAATCTCCGTTGTCGAATTCGCGAATCGTTTCCAAGGCACTGGTGGCAACTGGTCCGCCGCCGATGATGACGTGATGGGTCGTCATGGTATTCTCAGCTTTCTCGTTGAGTCGTCCCGACTGATCAACAGGCACCAGTTCGGGACAGATCAGCCCCGTCCCGATATACGTAACTTAGTGTCTTTGGGGCCGATTTACAAACACGAAGCGGGTTGTACGCTCCGTAGGCGCGGCTCAGCGACCTGGCACGGACCGGTGGATAACCCGACACCGGCCGGCTCTGTGAATGCGCCAGGGTTCGATGAGATTGTTCCAGCACGGCGGCGCTCAACGCCGCAACGGTTCTGCCGAGGAAGCCAGATCGAGCAGGCGTTCATGGGCGGCATAGGGAACGAGCATCGTCCTGAGTTCGACCAGCAGCGGTGTCAGTTGGGCCGACGTTTGCTGGAGGTGCTCCTTTTCCTCCGAAGTGCAGCGGGCAATATAGCCGTGCAGTCGCTGCCAGTTCTCGAAGAGTTCTGCCCCCTGGCGGCGCAGCGTCCGCTGCTTGGTGCCGTTGCCCAGGTTCCCGTGAAATTGCCGTGTCGCCGTCACGAAGTTGTTCGCTTCTCTGTCCGCCTGCGTGGCGAAAGTGGGACCGTGACGATCCAGCCACTGACGCATGTCGAGATGCAAATGGTCGGCCAGATGCTCGATCGTGGCGATCAGCTTGACTACTTTGTGTCGATCGAAACCAGAATGCACTTGCAGAGAATCGCGAATCGCGAAGATTCCCTGCTCAACGTCCTTGAGGACCAGTTGCGCCTTCTGACTGCTCATGGAGATGTAGACGCGGGTAAACTCCTCCCAAGCCTCTTCAATGTACCGGTACGCTTCGACCAGGTCTTCCTGGCTGTCACCGTCGGAGACCAGGGCGGAGAAGTTCGCGCAAACACCGTAAAACTGATCGGCCGTTGACAGGGCGATCTCCGATTCAGGCAGGCCGATCAGCAGCTTCAGCGGCGCCCGGATGAAGAATTCGTCAACGTCACCCATCAGGACTTTGGTCAGATGCAGTAACTGCCGGTGGTCTGTTTGGTGCGGCAACCAGAGAAGTTGATTCACCGTGTTGTCGACCGTACCGATCCTGCGAACATGACGGTTCATGTACCGATTCTCGATCGGACCCAAACGGGTGGCCAGCAATTCCCAATACCGCTGAAACTTCCGGTACTCAGCAATGATCGTCTCGTAATCGGAATCGAAATCGTTGGCAATCGTATCAGCTACATGACGGGCTTGGTTTTGAGCTTTTCGTCCATCGATCAATAGCTGGTTTCGCTGCGGGGAGCGTGCCAGATCGATTTCGACGTCATCAAGCAGGTTTTGCAGGCCGACGGTCAGCGCTGTTGTCTGGCGGATCAGTTCCCGGCGATCGAGCTGCGGACGAATGCCCAACAGATTGGTCAACTGGCGGTCGTGCTGATTGATGATTCGGACAGACTCGGTGACGTCGCTGCTCAAATCGCGGATTAGGCCGAGCTGATAGGAGAGGCCCCGCCAATCACGATCGAGCGATTCGACGTCTGCTTGGATCAGCCGGTGATCCAAAGTCTTCGCCCCCCGCTGCGACAGCACGGCGGACCGCGCGCGGACCTTCAAGGCATCGCTGAACTGCGCCCGTAGCTCGGGAACGCGATTCAGGTCCCGGTTCAGCACAACCGTCAAGCGAATCGTCTCCTGAGAGAAGCCGTCCAGCAGACGACGCGCCTGGAGCATCTCGCGGGTTGTCGTCGTTGTCTGCGGTAAAGCGGGCCGGTCGTATTGAGAGATGGACTCGAAACTTTCCGACCGATCTCGCTCCGAGTCGATCAGCGAGCGGATCAGGCTGTCGACAAATTCCTGGCGAAGCTGGCTGTCGCGTTCATCATACTGTGCCGACGCGCTCAAAGGAGTTACGGCGATGACCACGCCGGCTAGCAACGGGGCGGCCGACAACAGAACGATTTTTCTGCCAAGTTGGGCCAACCACAGTGCGGTCCGTGCAGAACGGTAGACAGGGTTTCTTTTCGGGTCGTTCATTTCAAGCTTCCTTTCTTGAATCAACAGCGGTGTACTGTTCCTTTTGGGTCACGGAACCTGCTTCGCGACAACGCTGTCCCAGATTCTTTCGACGAGCAGGAGACGTTCGGAAACGACCAGCGAATGAAAGTCGAGTTCCCCCAAATGGATTGGGACACGCGACAGTCTCCGCTGGTTGGTCGCATCTGATGCGCCGTCTACGTCTAAAGCGCGGCCAAGCCGAGTTCGGCCAGTTTTTCTGGGCTCGGGACGCCTTCGTCGTCCCAGCCGCGCTCCTTGTAGTAGATTGGCAGCATTTCGTCGAGATGAACTGTGACGCCGGCCGCGGGACCCTCTGTGTGGGCTTCGGTCATCAACCGTTTGGGAAGAGTGTCGTCGGCTTTGGTCAGCCCCGCCTTCAGGTTCCAGAGTTTTTCCAGGTTCCACGTCCTCTCGCCGATATTGACGAAATCTTCGAACGTGTAGGGGACACCAGTCGCGGCCGCGGCGACTGGAACAAACGTCTCCAACCCGCCGCCGGCAAATCCGGTGAACAGACACAAGCCGGTGGCGTCGTGCGCGGTCGTCTTATTCTGCTCGATGATGACCCACTCGCTTTTGCCTTCGGTGGTGTGCGGGTCCACCTCGCCAGTCGTCTCCAGAGCCGGCGTCCAGGCCCGCAAATGGCAGGCGCCGCGATTGCAGGTGGCATACGCGATCCCCATTCCCTGAAAACCTCGCGGATCGTAGGCCGGGAACTCCTGCCCCTTGACTCCCATGAAGACCTCCGGGTGCTGCAGTCGTTCGCCCATTCTCTTGGCCCCTTCGGCCAACTTGTCGCCGAACCCCTCCCGATAGGCGGTGGCTTCGGTCATGCGGACCAGAGCCTCTGCGGAGCCAAATCTCAGTGGCAACTCGACTTGATCGTCCGTGATGATACCGCGTTCGTACAGCTCCATGGCCGAGGCCAGCGTGGAACCCATCGAAATCGGATCCATGCCGAGATCGTTGCAGAGCCAGTTCGCCTTGAGGACGGCATCCAAATCACCAACACCGGTGTCGGCCCCCAGTGCCCAAGCCGCCTCATACTCCGGCCCTTCGCCGGCGGTCTTCCAGTTCCGCGGATGCGTGTTGACCAGGTACTTGTCGGAATGCTCTCCGAGTCGGCAGACACGGCCGCAGGCCAGCGTGCAGGCAAAGCAGGCCTTGTTGGCGACCATCCGTGTGTCTCGAATGGCGACGCCGTTTAAGTTCTCGTACTCTTCGAACTGACCTTGCTGGAAGTTCCGGGTCGGCAGTCCGCCAAATGTTTGGGTCATGTCGATGGTGGCTGCCGTACCGAATTCCGCAAAGGCTTCGCTGCCGGGGGTCTTCTCAATGGTGTCCCGCATCGCCCAGACCGCCTTCATGAACGCCCGGGGATCGGCCACCGACACGCCACCCGTGCCGCGAACGGCAATCGCCTTCAGGTTCTTCGAACCCATGACCGTGCCGACACCGCTTCGGCCAGCGGCCCGATGTTTGTCGTTCATAATGCAGGCAAACTTCACCAGGTTTTCACCCGCCGGGCCGATACAGGCCACTCGCAGGTTCGGCAGTCCGGTTTCTTGGCGCAGCCCGTCCTCAGTTTGGCTGACACCCTTGCCCCAGTAATGCGATGCGTCTCGGATTTCGACCCGGTCGTCGTAGATGAACAGGTAGCTGGGTTTCGGTGCGGCCCCTTCGAGGATCAGCAGGTCGTAACCTGCAAATTTCAACTCCGGCCCCCAGAAACCGCCCGAATTGGATGTGGTGATCGCCCCCGTCTGAGCGCCTTTGGTAACCACCATATAACGCGAGCCGCAAGGTGCCGGTGTACCGGTCAGCGGTCCAGTGGCAAAGATCAGCTTGTTTTCGGGAGAGAGCGGATCGACGGTCGGATCCATCTCCTCATAGAGGTAACGGTCAGCCAATCCGCGACCGCCGATGTACTCGCGCGCCCAATCTTCCCGCACGTCCTCAATGCGTGAAGTCCCGCCGCTCAAATTCACCCGTAACAGTTTCCCGGTCCAACCGCCCATGAGTTCATCTCCGCTTTAGCGGTGTTTGTTTTGTGGTCCGGCTTGCCGCTGAGCCGCAAGCGGCCGTGGTTGCCTGGCATCAAACGTCGGCGGTTTCTTCCACGAAATTACCATGTACCCATTCGGCCCAGGGGGTGAACCAATCTCCGGTCGGCCCCTCGACGTCGACGAACTCAATCGCGTCGGTCGGACAGGAGGCCGCACAGGCCGGATCACCCCCACACAGGTTGCATTTGGCAGCGGTGTCGTTTTGCGGCAGGGTGAAGATCGTTCCGAAAGGACAGGCAATTGTACAAAGATGACAGCCGACACAAAGCGCATCGCTGACCACTTTGGCCTGTGTGTTTGGATCGACCGCGATGGCGTTGACCGGGCACGCGTTCATGCACCAAGCTTCGTCGCACTGCAGACAAGTGTAGGGCGCGTAGCTGGCCTCTTCGTCGAAGACGTTCACGCGAATCAAACTTTGCGACGGTTGAAACGTTCCCGTCTGCACCCAAGAACAAGCCAGTTCGCACTGCATGCAGCCGGTACACTTTTCCGGCACGATGTTAAGCATCGCGGTCATCGATTCCTCCTGCTATTGCAACTCGAATGCCGTTCAGAGTTTCACCTTGTCACATTTGCGCGCCGTGCGCGCATGTTACGGAGAGCCCAGAGTGGAGAGTCGAGAGCCAGAAAGATCAACATCGATAGATTCTAGCTCTCCGCTCTTGGCTGCGGCCGATAGGCCGCGTTAGTCTTTCAGTGTTTTTACCCCAACAGGCCGAGAATGTCAAAGCGTATCGGTTTGGGAACCGCGTGCGCGGACCTGCACGGACCCCCGCCTCGCACCCCTGAACGTGGCGGCAGCGCGAATGCGATGGAACTCCTGAGATGCTTCTGATAGACTCCCCGCGTTATGGTCAATAACCACACGCTTCGGGTTTACGATTCCATCATCGGCCTGCTCTCCAGCGTCGAGAATCCGACACCGCTGGTCAGGCTCAACAAAGTCATTCCGTTCGAGCACACCCAGGTCTTTGCCAAGCTGGAGTGGTACAACCCCTTCGGGGCGGTGAAGGACCGTATCGCAACGAACATGATCCGCGATGCCGAAGATCGCGGTCTGCTGGGCCCCGGAAAATCGCTTGTGGAGGCGACTTCGGGCAACACGGGCCTGGGGCTGGCGATGATCGGCAATGCGAAGGGCTATCCGCTGCAGACACCGCTCTCGGCGGAGATACCGCTGGAAAAGCGGATCATCCTGCGTTTTTTTGGCGGCGACGTTGTCGAGTTAGACGATACGCTCTGTCCGGCCCCCGGTGCTCCGGAAGGGGCCATCGCTTTGGCCCGGCAAACAGCCGAGACCCAGCCGGAATACGTCCTGTTGGACCAGTATGCCAACGAAGCCAATCCTGACAGCCATTACTGTACGACCGGACCGGAGATTTGGCGGCAAACCGAGGGTCACGTCACCCACTTTGTCGCCGGTCTGGGGACCTGCGGCACCATCACCGGAACCGGCAAGTTCCTCAAGGAGCAGCGGGACGACATGCAGGTCATCGGCGTCTATCCCGAAGAAGGTCACGACATTCCGGGCGTGCGCAGCATGGTTCAGCTTCAACAAACCAAGCTCTACCGCCCCCAGCAGTACAACGACACGATTGAGGTCACCAACCGCGAGTCATTCGACATGTGCCTGCGGCTCAACCGGGAGGAGAGCATCATCGCCGGGCCTAGTTCTGGCATGGCGCTGGTCGGGGCGCTGAAGCTTATACCCGATGAGCCGGGAACAGTGGCGGTCGTGATTTTTCCGGACAACGTGTTCAAGTACGCCTCGTCGTTTCAGCGGCACTTCCCTTCTATCTGCCCGGCGGAAGCCAAGGCCCAGAGCACGGCGTCCAGCAAGAACGAGCGGTTCCTCGCCGAAATGATCGAAAACCTCAAGAACCAGCATGACTCGATCAAGGTGGACGACCTGCAGCAGCAGCTTCAGCAGCCGGAGCGGCCCTTGGTGGTCGATGTGCGTCCCGCTGAGATGTTCGCCGAGTCGCACATTGTCGGTTCGCTCAACATTCCGCAGGAGGATTTGGCCCAACGGGCCGGCGAACTTCCGAGCGACCGGGAGGCCCCAATCATTATGGTCTGTGGCATCGGAAAATTCTCCAAGCCGACGACGCTGTACCTCAAGTCGATGGGCTACCGGAACGTGCGGAGCATGAGGGGGGGAATCAACGAGTGGGTCCGCAAGGATCACCCGACCGAGTCCACCGCCGTCAAAGCCTCCTGAGCCCGGCAAACGCCGCGCTCAAAGCAAATGCAAACTGGTGGGTCAGATTGAGCGAGATTGATCAGGCCATCTTCTGGGTGACGTTTTGTCCTGCGATTGGTGGAGGCAAAGGGCGACCGTCGCTTTGGAGGGTTTCAATCCACTCGTTGACGATCTGGCAGAGTTCTGCGTACACCTGGGTCTCGTCGTCGCCATGACAACATGGTCCGACGATTCCGGGACACTGACCAACAAAAGACTGGTCTTCATCTGACCATTCGACGATTTTGACGTAACGAGCACTCTCCCTCACGACTGTGACTCCTCGATGGCTCTCTCGACTTCGCGAGTTCAAATCCAGAGCAAACTGGCGGCAAGGTAGTTGGCTAACTTTCGGCTCCGGGGTTTCGGTTTCGCTCACTTCGTTCGCTCCAATCCCGTCGGCACGCAGCCGTTTACCGCTGTGAGACGGGGGCGCCGGTCTGCACGTTCCACAGCTGGACCGTGTTGTCAAAACAGCCCGAAGCTAGCAGACGGCCGTCCGGCGAGAACGCGACCGAATAAACGGTGTTCACGTGGCCCCGCAGCGTGGCCCCGAGACGGCC
>CAUZTK010000161.1:0-8765 GCA_963582395.1 Planctomycetota bacterium
CCACAAAAAGTTCTTCAGCGATTGGGCGGTGAAGTTGCTGTCGTCAACCAGGACCAGCAGCGGGAACCGGTTGATCGGATGGGAGAGCTCGAAAAATTCGCAGAATTTCTGAATCACCGAGTCATGGGATTGCGGATTTCCCACACATGGCGGTAACGATTCGCGATCCAAGCAGGGCGGTGCTTTAATCGCCAGCACTCCCGGCAGGCAGAGGCGTGGTTCTCGAAAACCGTCGGGCAGATTCAATTCGGCCGGGACTTCAGTCGGCAGTTGGCGACGCGGTGGACCGGCAGCGGCGATGACAAGCTTCGAGCCCTCATTCAGCCCTGTGCCCGAATAATCGAGCGTGTCGATCGTGGTGCAAGTCTGAAAATGCAGATCCCGTTGCCAATCGACCTGACGCAACAGGTGAGCGAAAAAGTTGGCGATGTTGTGAATATCGAGATCGGGATGATCTTCCTTCGCGACAATCAGCAGGTATTTCGCCAACGATAATTGTCCCTGTCCAAGCAGCGCATTGGCATTGGTGAGCAGTTCCTGTGGCTTACGCTCTTGGGCATAGGGGACATACCGCTCGCTGCCGACGGCCAACAGCAGCGGATGAACGCCGGCAGCATCGACCGCATGGACCGAATGCACGCCGGGAACGACGACCGGAATCATCGGCCCAGTGATCTCATGGATGATTTCGCCAAACGACGTGTCTTCCTGCGGCGGACGGCCGACCGTCGTAAACGGCCAGATGGCGTCGTCGCGGTGATAGACGGCATCGACGTTCAGCACCGGAAAGTCGTGGACCAGACTGTAGTAACCCAGATGATCGCCGAAAGGCCCCTCGGGCAGAAGCCGATCGGGATCGACCGTGCCGGTGATGCAGAAGTCGGCCTCGGCATAAACTGGATTTCGGATTTCAGATTTCGGATTTCGGATTTCTGGTGGGACCATCCTTATTCTGTGGTTGCCCAGCGCACCGGCGAACATCAGTTCCGACAGTCCTTCCGGCAACGGCATGACGGCAGCCAGAATCATCGCCGGTGAACCGCCAACAAAGACGTTCACCCGCAGCGATTCACCGCGACGAATCGCTGCCGCGTGATGCACGCCGATGCTGCGGTGAATCTGATAGTGCAGTCCCACCTGCCGATTCGGCTGGTATCGGCCACCCGAGAGCTGCACGCGGTACATTCCCAGATTCGAGTTCTTCAGACCCGGTCGATCGGGATGTTCTGTATAAACTTCCGGCAGAGTGATGAACGCTCCCCCGTCTGCCGGCCAGCTAACCAGTTTCGGCAATTGGTCGATCGTCGTGCGGTTTCCCAGCACCGGCCCACGGCGTCGTTTCTGTGGCCGCATGTTCCACAGTGTGGGAAAAACGCCGCGGTAGCGGAGCGGGTGCTTCCAGAACTGCAGCGGATCGATCTTCAGTTCGACCAGATGCTGAACCGCCTGCAACGCATCGCGGAAGATGTAGCGGGTCCGTTCGAGGGTGCCGAACAGGTTGCTGATCATTGGAAAGCGGCAGTCTTTGACCCGCGAGTAAAACACGGCCGGTCCACCGGCTGCGCAGACCCGTCGCTGGATTTCGGCCGCTTCGAGATGCGGGTCGATTTGCTCGTCGATGCGAACCAGTTGGCCGGTCCGCTCCAGATCATCGACACACTCCTTAAGATTCCGGTAGCCCATTGATTGTTCTTCCGAGCCGCACGCGGACAGAGCCGGCAGAACCGACGAGAGAAGGAATGCCATTATAATTGGCTTTGCTGGCATTCGACTACGTCAGCAAAGCCCACCGAGAACATCGATGTGTGTGGCAAGTTCTTCTGGGAGTGCAAAAGTGGTCTGGGGTGGCTCAGATTTAGATGCCAGAAATACTGGCCGCGCACAGAGTGATCGAAGTCAGATTTGACGTTTCCGTCATGTGAGGGAAAGCCTAGAATCCCAGCGGACCGGTTTGTTTCGGCCGGCGCTTCCTGCCCCTTTCCGCGGCCGTCGACGAACCGATCGATGCTCACAACCACTATTCCTATGTTTTGGCTGAATTTGCTGCTGTTCGCAGTTCTGACCGTCGGTCACACTGAACTTCTGGTGACCATTATTAACCGCGTGCACTCGCTGCGGCTGCATCACAAGGTACTCAAGCACATTCGGCACCTGCACGATGTTGGGATCCCGCTGTTCCCGGTCGTGCTGATTGCCGCCGTCGGTACGGGCGAACCCGGTTTACTCGTCGGCGGTCGTTGGAGCCATTTGCCGATCGGCTGGCAATTGTACCTTGGATTGTGTGCACTGGGAGCGGTCGGGCTGACGGCTTCGATGCTGCGTTGGGGACTGCGGAAGGTTCCGCGGCTGCAATTGTCGAATGACTCCCGAACCGTGGACATTGCAGAACGGCTCGGCTACCGACCCGTTGGCGAAGGTCCCTATCGATTTTTGACGCGGGTGCCCGGCAACGAGATTTTCAAGCTCGAAATCTCTGAAAAGAGCTACCGGCTGCCGCGCCTGCCGCACGAATGGAACGGGCTCTCGATTCTGCACTTGAGCGACCTGCACTATCTCGGAACACTCCAGCGTCCGTTCTTCGAGGAAGTCATGGATCTGTCGGCCGAACTCAAGGCCGATCTGATCGTTTTCACCGGCGACCTCTTGGACCGCCAGCAGTTGACCGAGTGGCTGCCGACGACGCTCGGCAGGCTAAGTGCACCGTTGGGATGCTTCTTTATACTCGGCAACCACGACTGGGAATACGGTCTCGACCCGGACGAGATCCGTCGCTGCCTGAGCGATCTTGGCTGGCGAGACGTTGCCGGGAAGACCTTCAACATCCACCACAACGGCCGACAGTTGACTCTGGGCGGCAGCGAACTTCCCTGGATGGGGAGACAGCCCGATTTTTCAGCCCTGCCCGACGACGCTTTCCGCATCCTTTTGAGCCACACGCCCGACAACCTGCCTTGGGCGAAAGAGCAAGGCGTCGATCTGATGCTTTCGGGACACAACCACGGTGGACAGGTCGTGCTGCCGATGATCGGGCCGGTTTTCTCGCCGAGCCGCTTCGGCGTCCGGTATTCCAGCGGTGCGTTCTGTGAAGGCCCCACGTTGCTTTATGTTTCGCGGGGCATCTCCGCCCGGCATCCGTTGCGGCTCAACTGTCTGCCCGAACTGACGAAACTGGTGCTGCACTCTTCGCCGAGCCAGCCATGAAGGCGACAGCACTCTGGAAAAGTATTGCCTGCGCGTTGGCCGGTCTGAGGCTTGTGCTGCGGAGCGAGCGGAACCTGAAGATTGAACTGACCATCGCGATTGCGACCGTCGTGCTGGGACTGTTTCTGCGAATCGGATGGACCGATTGGAGCGTGATCGTGCTGACAATCGGCACGGTCCTGGCGGCTGAAATCGGCAATACGGCTGTCGAGACGGTCGTCGATCTCGTTTCGCCGGCAGAGAATGAACTCGCCCGGCTTGCCAAGGACGCCTCCGCCGCCGCGGTGCTGGTGACGGCGATGACCTCGGTGGTCGTCGGTTTGCTGATTCTCGGCCCGCCGTTGTCTCAGAAACTTATAAGTCTGATCGGACCGGTCGGCGTCCAATAGCCGGTGGCCGGATGCCGCCGGAAGGATGCTCGCCACCAGCCGGGGTGGCTGAGTCAGAGCAAAAACGATGGCCCAGATCCGAAAATTCCGGACCCTGCCGATGGTCAGACCTAGCCACTCGACCACTTCGCGGGGAGAGCATGGCACCCGGCGCCCACTCAGTAGATCCGTCTCCACCTCTTGAAGGCACGAACATTCTCAGGAAATACTCATCCTCCAGCCGCGTATCCGGAGACTGTTTTCTGAGCTGTTGTTCCAGTTCCGCAATTCGGTCGTGCGCGTTCTTCAACTCCTCACGCAACTGCACGACAAGAGAGATCAGTTGATCCCGATCGAGTTCCATCTCCGGCATCCTGTCCATGCCGGAGTCTTACCAAATTCTCGAATCTGAGTCCGGAACAGTTTTGCTGTTTCTGGGCAAGCGCAAACCATCATTGCAAGAATTGTATAGACTTGGTGATAATGAACCCACATGAAAAACCAACTCGAAGTAAAGGTGCGAAGACGCAAAGTTTCGTAAAGGAAGAGAACTTGAGTCGATCCGGCGGCTCGGCTTGAGCCTCGCCCTCCCTGCAATCTGTGACAGTGCCATGTTTCACAAGCGAACAAGATAGGTAGCAAGCGTCATGGCCATCACCGATCTCCGAATGCCAGTGATCGAACTTCAGGGAACGCCGCAGGACATGGGCGAAGCGCACGGCGAGTCGCTGCGCGAATTGATTCGAGAGCATGCCCAGCGGCACTTGGAATGGATTCTGGCTCAATCGTCGGTCGTCATGAACGAAAGCCAGTTGTGGAATCGCTGGGCCCCTTATGTCACCGCGAACGAATCGAGCGCCCCAAACCTGGTTGAGGAAATGCGCGGCATTGCCCGCGGCGCGGGCGTTCCGTTCGAGCACATTTTTATCCTGAATTCACTGTTGGACGTGGGCAACTTCCGTTGGTTGGACTGCATGCAGGGAATGCTCGGCTGCACCAGCTTTGCCGTGCCGCAAGAATCCGGGACCGGCAAATCGTTGTTGGGACAAACCTATGATCTGGATGCATTCCGTCGTCGGTTCAACGCGCTGTTGCGAATTCGTCCCGCGGACGGACCCCGGCAGCTCGTCTATACGATGGCCGGAATGGTCGGAGCCGCCGGTCTGAACCAAGACGGCATCGGCATCAACATCAACTATCTTAGTGCCAATGACTGCCGGCCGGGGAAGCTGCACGCGGTCATTGTGCGACAAGTGCTGGCCAGCCGCAATCTGGCCGATGCCGTGACCGCCCCCACAGGCGCTCCCCGAGCCGGTGGTTCCCATTATCTGATTTCGGATCAGACAGGGCACGTGGTGAGTGTCGAAACATCGGCGACCCGGTTCGCCTTGGCGTATGCCGACGGCAAACCGTTCGGTCATACGAACCATTATCTCGCGGATTGGATGCAGCCGATGGGGGTCATCCGTCCGTCGTCCATCGGCAGTTCCATCGCTCGTTATACGGCGCTGCGCCGCTTTCTGATGCGGGACGATCTGAACCGAGAGACCCTCAAAGCGGTGACGGGCAATCACACATCGTATCCGCGATCGATTTGCGCCCACGGATCGCCGGACGATCCCGAGGAGTTTCGAGGGGCAACAGTCGCAGCCATGGTGCAGTCGCTGTCCGACCGCACCATGGAAATCTGTGAAGGCTGCCCCTGCCAAGGGGACTACGTGAGCGTGCCGTTGGAGGGCTAACGAACTGCCAGAACAATCGCGGCGTCCTGTGAGCGGCAGCGAAGCGCACCAGAAACTCTAAAGAACCAATTCTCTGTTCGTTGCGGACAGAGAGTTCCCGACCTATTTCTTCCGACCCTTCTTTCTGACGTCGGCCGTTTCGGTCTTGAGCAATTCGGCGACCTTCTTGGAAAGTGCTTCCGCAACCAGTCCGCTCGGATCGCAACCAGCGGCGATCGCTTTGATCCGGCCGCCTTTTTCGATCAGAAAGTTCGTCGGCATCGTTTTGGTCTGGAAGATTTTCCAACTGGTGCCCTTGGGATCAACGGCATAGAGCATCTTCAGTTTCTTGCTCTTGACGTATTTTTCCACTTTGTTGTCTGGTTCGCGGAAAATTGCCAGGCTGGTCAAGCCTTTGCCCTTGTAAGCAGTATGCAATGCCTGGAAGTAGGCAAGCTCCTTATCGCAACCGGAGCAACCGCAGGTCAGGCGCACCAGGACCGGTCCCTTCTTGGTCAACTGGGCCAGATCGATCTTTCGGCCGTCTGAGGATTTGATCGTGAATTCGGGTGCCTGTTTGCCGATGTCGACCGTTTTGGCCGCCGGCTTGGCGTTCCCTTTCTTTTCGCCCTTTTTTTCACCCGCGTCTGCGGCACACGAATAAATCACAATGGCCGCAAACAACGCAGCACAAACCAAATGTCTCATAACACTCTCCTGGTACGTGAGCAGGTGCCAAAAGACACCTCTTGACGATCAAACAATCAAACGGAGTGTATCAATCGATCATGATGCACCGCAACCCAAGAAAAAATCCAAAGCGATCTGACGCCGACGTACCAAGTTTCTCTGGACCTGATTTTGTTCCGCCACGTGACAACAGCAAACCAATATACTCGGCACGGCCAGAGATTGAGGCAGGGCGAGGCTCTCGCCGAGTTGCGGATGGTCGAAAATGTCGGCTCAGCAGGAGCTTCGGCCTGCCGTGCAAACCGCTTTTCCTACATCGCATGAGCGCTGCCGAGTGAGCGTTCAGTTCTGTCGGTTCGTTTGAGCAGGATGCGGCAGCACGCCCACCTGTTGGCCGGCGCGGAAGATGAAGCGGGGTTCCAGCTTGAAACGGCCCGTTTCGGTGACGTTGAACGTATCCGTCAGATCGAATTCACCCTCGATGAATTCCGTGACCACGATATCCGCAATCGCGCCCGGTTGAAGGGTCCCAATTCGGTCACCCATGTGGAGGAACTGAGCTGGAACGGTGGTCACGCGGCGAACGGCGTCATTCAGTTCCATACCCAGATGTAAAAACTTGTTGATCGTCGTGACCAGATCGAAGACAGGCCCGTGAAGATTGTAAGAGTGCAAATCGCTGCTGATTGTGTGCGGCGTGAATCCCTGTTCGAGTGCGGCCCGCGCCACTTCAAACGTAAAACTGCCCTTGCCGTGGCCGACGTCGAGCAGCAGCCCTTCGTCGACCTTGCGTCGCACTTCGGGCAGCACCTGAAGCTGCTCGTCCATGATGCCGCAGCGGTGACCATGAAACGAGTGCGTCAGCACGTCGCCGGGGCGCAGTTCGTTGAGGATCTGCGACATCGAGAGGCTTGAACGAGGCGTGTGGATCATCAACGGAAGACCGACGGCATCACAGGCTTCGCGCGCACGCAGAAGTGCCTGCAGTTCATTTTTTCCGCCGGCGGCCAGGTTGTCGGACAGACGGATTTTCACTCCCAGAATTTTGTCCCGGTTGGTTTCGATCGTGCGAATGGCGCTCTTCACGTCGCAGTAGCGCAAGTCTTCCAGTTCACCGAGGCCGACGACGCTTTCGGCTCCGGGCACCAGCCCCAGGGCCGAGATGTTCAGCAGCGCAAACAGTCGTGTCTGGCAGACATCGATCACGTACTTCCGGAATCCTGGAAACGTCGCCGCCCCGGCCGAACCGGCATCCAAGGCCGTCGTGACACCGCGTCCCAGGCACGTGGGATCCACGTCGATACCGTAATGCGTGACTGCCGAAAACACGTGCACATGCAGGTCGATAAACCCCGGCATGACAAGCAGCCGAGAAACATCGATGACCCGTCTGGCAGAAACATCAGCGCCCGGATCGAAGGTCGCGGCGATGAGTGAACCGTTGATGGCCAGATCACTCGGTCGGTTCAGATTCGTGGAGGGATCGAGCAGCGTTCCGTTTTTCAGGAGCAGGTCATACATGAGGTTTCCTTTGTCGTGTGTGCCGGCGGCCCTTATTTCGAGTTGAGTTGATCAGACCTCGTTCCAAAGCTCTGCTTTCTTCGTCACCGACCCGTCCCAGACGATAGTCGGCACGGCCCAGACAAAGCCGCCGGAAATAGAACAACAGGCCGCCATAAACGAGAAAATTCAGGGCGTAGTAGGGTTCGGGCGATCTTGGGAGTCTGCACACTTGCGGATCCGCAAGGGTAATGGTCGGAATGATGCTCGCCGGACTCAGCAACAACAGATATCGGGCTGCTTCCGGGACGCTGTCCACAAAGACGACGCCGAACACGTATCGCATCGCCGGCGGATACGCGACCCAGATGACAAACAGCAAGATGGTGACGACGATCGCTCGCATCTGCGACTGAATCCGAAAGCCGATCCACATCGACAACCAGCAGGTAGATTCCGACTGCCAGTAGCGACAGCAGCAGATTTTCACCACTGTAAACTGCACGGATAAAGTCATTGAGAAAGAAGATTGTCAAAAACGGAATCAGAAACACAAAAATCAGCCGCCGCACCCCGCGAAACTTCTGCAGCACGATTTCACGTCCGCTCAACGGTGCCGTCAACAGCACATCCAGCGTCTGCCGCGAACGTTCCGACGAGATGAGGCCCACCGCCTGTACGGCGATGAACGCGAACGAGACGCCCCACAGAATGTACAAAACCCGATCAACGCATCGGATGCGGACCGCGGTGCACGAGTGTCTGAGGCTGCTGAAAAGAAGGCCGGCAGCTCCAACACCACCAGCACCCGAAACAGGCAACGAAAGGTGCCGAGCGACTTCTTCGCCGTCTCTCGCCAGGTAATTACTTCGTTGCCCGGAAGTGTCTGCGAATCATTGACCAGTACCACACCGCCGGTCATCTGGTTCATTTCTTCGAAGAACATGTCGAGCCCACGCAGCAGCCGTAGTGTGACGATTTGCGGAGACACGAATGCCCGCGGAACCAGACTGATCCGAGCAAGAACCAAGAAAGCGGCAATCGAGAGCATCATCGGGACAGCAAGCAACACGGTTCCCGTAGGTCCCACCGCAGCGGCCAAATCGTAAACCCAGGGAAGAAAGGCCACGGGAAAACAGCAGAAGCACAGCACCAGCAGAATGACGTATGTGGCGACAAACGCTTCACTGGTCGTTCGGAAAAACGCCGAACACATGACCGACAGCGAGCCGATTTGCAGACACGTCAGAAACAGCAACAAGATGCCCGTCCAAAGATGGTACTC
>CAUZTK010000162.1:0-8746 GCA_963582395.1 Planctomycetota bacterium
GTGAATCGAAAACCGGGAATTCTATGGGTTGTTAAACTCCCGGAAAACAAACCACAGAACCGGTTTCAGGTGTGGTTGACCTCGAATTCCATGTTTCAAGATGCCCAGACAAGAAAATTTGTAGATCTCAAAAGACATTGATTTCCGCGTTTTGCTCAATGTAAGTAATGGAAACATGTACGCTGGACCATGATCATTGGGGATACTCCAAGGCTCACGCTGCCAGCTACTACCAAACAGTGACGGGTGTATGATGATTGTCGGCGGTTGCCGGTCGTTGGGCGAACAACTAGCGATACAGCTCCCATGAGAGGTGATCGTGAGCACGATGTGCGGGTAACGTCAGTAGTTTCATTCGAAATCTCCTCAGAAATACACGACAAAATCATCATCTCCGTTCCGCCGCTTCCGTCGCGTCGGTTTGACCGGCACGCAATGGTGGCCAGTTTCAAAATCGGCGATTGCCGAAACGGGAATTCTCCAGGTAGGTCGTCGTGCACCGGGCTTCAACGGAAATGCTCGGAGCCGACCGGCGTGGATGGCGTCAAGCACGGTGCGCGGCTGGCACTTCTATCGCGCAGCGACGTCCTTGACCGTGAGCGTGGCAGGTGATCCGAGAGGCACTGTGCCGTTTGAGTAAGCGCAACGTCCCAAGAGTGTGGGCGTACTCCAACCCACACAACTTGGGGAGCGCTTTATAGGCGAAGCTAGCCAGGTGGCTGCGAGCGACCTTGCTCCCTATGGCACTCAAGATTCCGCCAATGCTGCTGGCGACGTTACCAGCAGCGCCCGGTTCATCAAGTGCTTCCAAACCACTGAAACTTGATGCTTAGCATAGCCTGCGGCAAAGTGCTTGCAACCACACTTTCGCCACGTGCGATACCGTCAGCAATCATCATATCGAGCCACATTCTCATTGTTAAACAATTCAGACGTCACCCGCAAACAACCAATCTCGTACCGTTTCGACGACCGTCCGAAGCCGTTCGTCCGAGATTCTTTCCCGATAGACGCCGGCCATTGAGTTGTCGACGTGGCCCATGATGCTGTTGACCGCGACTTGGTCTTTCGACTCGCCGGCGATGGTTTCGAACGTGTGACGGATCGCGTAGAAACTCCGCTTATCGTTGATGCCGAGTTTTCGCAGGAGCCGTTTGAATGGCGGGCCAACAGCGTCAGCATTAGACATAGACACCGGATCCTCAGTCGTCCGCACCAAACGGTTACCGTGGGTCGTCAGAAAGCACAGCCCGACGTCCGCCTTGTCTTTTGGCTCAGGATGCGACACAAGCGATTCTCGCAACGCCTCGACGGTTTCTGGCCACAGCGGACACCGACGTTCGATTCCAGTTTTAGGCCTCGGGTAGTCGATCCAGCCGGTGTCGAGGTTCACCGCAGCCTGTGGAAGATTCGAGCAGTTGGATTGACCGAACCCGCAATTGATGCCCAGCAGAACCAACGCCTTGAGAGCCGAGTCGGATGCCGTGAGGATTCGGCGGAGTTCATCGGCTTCAAACATTCTCTTGCCGTTCTTTGCTCGTTCACGCCTGAGAACGGACTTTGACAGTCCCTTGAACTGAGGACCGAAGCGAACCGGGCGGTCAATCAGCCCAGCGTCATAGGCATATTTGAGCACCATCCGCACATGTCGGATCTCGTTCCCCAACGCCACGGGTCCGCGCCCTTCGGCGAGGCGGCTCCGGAATTTGTTAAAGTCGTCGGCAGCCAGATCCACTACCAGTCGGTTTCGACCAAAGGCAGCAACGACGTGATCACACGACACCCGATAGTTGGCGAATGTACGAATCTGAATCTCGCCGGTGTCCATCAACATCCGCTTGGCATTGAGGAGTTCGTTGCATAGACTCGCGACCGTCAGACCACCGGCTTTCACTCGAGGCGTCCGGCCGGCGTGCAGGTCGTCTCGCTGATCTTGATACAGGTCCACCGCCTGCTGAGCGGATGCTGCCATGTCATCGACCGGAACGACTTGGCCACCTCGCTTGTGACCCCACGGGCCAAAGTAGTGCAACTTGCCCCGGATTTTTTTAGCCCAGCGGCCGGTCACGTGCGGAAAGAGCGGGAAGCCGTCGTTGCGGGGACTTGGTAGACTTGGCCATCGGCATCACCTCTCTCGTTCAAGGGTTGGGTGGTGTCAGACGCCCGCGAGGTTCAGCTCTCGCGGGTGTCATCTTTGTCCGTTCAGGCTATCGGGTGTCTTTTCAGGTGTTAATACAACGGATTAGAAATTTGATAATCGATAAATACTTTGTAATAATAGATTATTGTTCCGTTCAATCATGTATTCGCAGCAGCTTATTGAACTGCTGAAATGTACGCGTGTTGGCGATGTCCCGCTTTTCCAATCCGGCGCGGCGGGCCTGAAAAACGCCGTACCGCATCACGTCCAGTCCTGCAGGGCTGTGTGCGTCGGTGCTGATGACGATCGGGATGCCGTGATCTCGGGCGGCGGTGGCGTGAACGTCGTCGAGGTCGAGACGGCTGGGATGGGCGTTGATCTCCATCATCACGCCGTGGTCGGCGGCCGCCCGAAAAACCGCGTCGTAGCCGATGTCGGCCCCTGTCCGTTTCAGGACCAGACGTCCGGAAGGATGACCAATGATACTCACATACGGACAACGGATCGCGTTCAGAAGCCGCTTGTTGATCTGCTGCTGTGGCTGCTTTAGGCCGTAGTGCAGGACGGCGATGACCCAATCGGCCTCGCTGAGGACGTCATCGTCCAAGTCCATCGTGCCGTCTTCCAGGATGTCGCATTCGATGCCGCAGAGAACATCGATGCCGGAAACCTGTCCACGGACCTTGTCGATCGCTTTCCAATGTTTCCGGAGCCGGCTGGCGTCGAGCCCGTTCGCCATGCTGACCCGTTTGGAATGATCGGTGATGGCGATGTATTTCAGCCCGCGGGTTTTAGCGGCTTCCACCATTTCCCGAATGGTCGCGGTTCCGTCGGTCGCGGTGGTGTGCATGTGCAGGTCGCCGCGGATGTCGCCCTTTTGGACCAGCTCCGGGAGTTTTCCTTGCTCGGCCTGCTGTATCTCGCCACGGTTTTCCCGCAGCTCTGGGGGAATCCAAGGGAGGTCGACCGCCGCGTAAACCTCTTCTTCCATCCGTCCGGCCACCGGTTGCTCGCCGCGAAACAGACCGTACTCGTTGAGTTTCAGTCCGCGCTCCTGGGCGCGGCGGCGGATCATAATGTTGTGCTCTTTCGATCCGGTGAAATACTGCATCGCCGCGCCGTACGAATCTTCGGGCACAACACGGAGGTCCAACTCAATTCCCGAGTTGAGCCGCACACGCTGTTTTGTCTCGCCACGAGCCAGCACATTTTCGACCGACGGATGAGCAGCCAGGCGATCCATCGCCGCAGCCGAATCGGTCGACGTGACCAGCAGATCCAGGTCACCGACGGTTTCTTGACGGCGCCGGCAACTGCCGGAGACGCTTGCCTGAGTGACGGAGTCGAGCTGCAGCAAATCAGCGGCGATGGCGTCGGCGTCGGTTTTCGCATCGGCCAAGTAAAAACGTTTGCCTGCTTCGGCCACGCGGGGGATTTCGTCGAGGATGATCTGCTGCGTCTTCTTGCCGAAACCCTTCAACGGCGCGACCTGGCCGTTTTGAGCGGCCTGCTTGAGCTGATCGAGCGACGTGATCGAGAGCTCTCGAAACAGCACAGCCACTTTTTTCGGACCGATGCCCGGCAGACGCAACATGTCCGGCACACCGGGCGGTATTGTTTCGCGCAGCTCATCAAGCTGCGGCAGCCGGCCGGTGTCGATGATGGTCACGATCTTCTCGGCGAGATCTTTGCCAATTCCGGGCAAATCATCGAGTTTCCGGTCGGCATCGGCGGCGATGTCGGCGACCGCTTCGGTCAGGTTTTCGATCGTTCGGGCCGCATTCCGATAAGCGCGAATCCGAAACGGATTGGCCCCCTGAATCTCAATCAGGTCGGCCAAGTCTGCGAAATGCCGGGCAACCGCGACGTTTTGCATTGAAAAATTCCCGTGTCCATCATCCGGAATTGTGAACGAATTCGCCGACATTCGCAACCGGCGACACAGATGGAACGAAATGGCGAAGAGACTGGAAGCCGACATCCTCCGGCTCGGTGGAATCGAAGAGGAAGAGGACCGAGAATAGGGACCCGAGGCCGGTCGGTTCTCGGTTGATCTTTCGTCGCTGGATGCACAAGATCGGTGATGGCGAGCCGGTCCGTATCGGCTCGATTCGTTTTACATCTTTGTGTTGAGCCAGTCGATTGTGAGTTGATCGTTCGAGTCATCTCGTCGTCTTGCACCCGGTATTGGAGCATGTGATGGACAATCATTTCAAACAGATTACAAACTTCATCCGCGACATCGGCGCCGCCGACGTTTCTCATTCGGAGAAGACCTATTTGGCCCATACCATCGGAGTCTATAACGACCTGAAGTCGTGGGACTGCGACGAAGAGCTGTGCGATGCCGGCATGTTTCATTCAATTTACGGCACCGTGGTTTTTGAGGATTTCGTGCTGCCGCTGCACCGCCGTGGTGACGTGCGGGACCTGATCGGCGAGCGGGCTGAACGTCTGGCGTATCTGAATAGCGCCATGATCCACGAAGTTTTTGACGAAACGGTCTTGAACGCTCAAGAGCCGCATCGCTTCGTCGACCGGTTCACGGACGAAGAACTCCAACTCTCGCCGGATGATTTCCGCGACCTGTGCACGATCCAGATTTGCGACTGGCTGGAACAGGTCGAGCGGTTAAAGTGGTGGGACTTCCGCCGCGACTCATTCCGCCGGATGGCTGAATGGCTGGGCGGTGTGGCGCTGGAGCCGTACGATCGGGTCTTCGCAAACGAATCGGCCGCCTGAACTTCACTCCCCAGAACAATCATCTTCTGAAAACCGGGCACAATCATGACGAAACGTGTTCTGCTGGGCGGTTTGGTTCACGAGACGCATACGTTTCTCGAGGGGACCACTCCGCTGGAAGACTTCAGCATTCGCCGGGGTGAAGAGCTGCTGGCGACCCGTGACGATGGCTCGCCGATGTCGGGAGTGATGGCAGTCTCCGATGAAGCCGGCTGGGAAGTGATCGGCACCATCGACCTGCGGACCGCGCCCACCGCCACGGTCGAAGACGCGGTTGTCGAGTGTTTCTGGGACAATTTCCGGGCTGCCGCCGAACGCGAAATCCCGAAAGGAATCGACGGCATTTATCTGGTCTTGCACGGAGCGATGGTCTGCCAGACGATTCTCGATCCCGAAGGGGAAGTGGTCGAACGAATCCGGGCGTTGCCGGGTGCGGCAGAGATTCCGATCTGCGGAGTGCTCGATTTGCACGGCAACATCTCCCGCAAGTCGATCGAGCTGACACAAGGACTGGTTGCCTACCGCAACAACCCGCACACCGACGCCCGACAAGCGGCCATCAATGGTGCGCGGCTGCTCGACCGGATGATGACCACCGGGCAGAGGCCGGTCTCGGTGTGGGAACAGCCGCTCGTCATGTGGCCGCCGACCGGGGTTGGCACGGCCGACGACCCGATGCGAACACTCGAAGCCAAAGCCAGGCAGATCGAGCGCGAGAACCCCGACATCGCCGTCGTCAACGTGATGGCCGGCTACTCGTTCGCCGACACGCCGATGACGGGCGTCAGTTTTGCGGCCACAACCTTCGGCGACGTAGAAACGGCTCGCAACAAAATCCGAGAACTTTGTGAGTGGACCATCACGCATCGCCAAGCCGGCAACGTAGTTGATACCCCTCTTTCCGAAGTGATCGGGGAGATTCTCGACAAGGCAAGTCGGGGTGAAGGTCCGATTATAATCGTCGAGCCGTCTGACAACATCGGCGGCGGGGCGCCTGGTGACGGCACGAGCATTCTGCGGGCATTCTTGGAGCACGGCATCGACAACTCAGCGGTCGTCATCAACGACCCCGCAGCGGTTGCGGCGCTGAGCGCGTCCTCGCCGGCAGAGCGAGTGCAGTTGCCCATCGGCGGGAAAGGAAGCCGGCTGGCCGAGGGCCCGGTTCCAATCGAAGTCGAATTGCTCTCGACGAGCGACGGACAGTTTCAGCTCGAAGATCCGCACAGCCACCTGGCGTCGATGAACGGCCTGCAGATCGACATGGGACCCTCGGCCACGGTTCGCCACGGCGGGATATTCATCTTGCTGACAAGCCGTAAAACGGCGCCGTTTGATCTCGGTCAACTGCGGAGCCAGGGCATCGTCCCGGAGGGACTCTCGGTCATCGGAGTCAAAGCCGCCGTCGGGCATCGGCAGGCCTACGACCGCATCATCAAGTCGAGCTACACGGTCTCGACGCCCGGCCCCTGTTCGAGCGACCTGAAGACGTTTCCATTTCGGCACATTCGCCGTCCGATTTTCCCGCTCGACGAGTTGGACTGAATCGTCGTGGCACGGCTGGGTCCGTCATCGGCAAACGATCCCGAAGCACCGCCGCCGGTCTTGGATCGGCGCATCGACCAGCGACTGCCTTGAATTGGGCTTTACTCGGTGTCTTCATGCCGCTCGGTGAACCGGGGTGGTGACCGAGTTGCTGTGGACTGCGTAGCGTCCGATCCCGTTAATGCGGGCATGCACGTCGTCGAGGATCCAGTGAAACAACAGGAGGTGAATCGATTCGACCATGCCCATGTCGTCCAGCGGGACGTGCAGATTGTGCTTTGCCAACTGCTGAAGTTGACCGCCGCTGTAACCTGTGACGCCCCACGTGCTGAGACCGTGCCGATTTGCCCATTTAACGGCATTGAGTACGTTCGAGCTGTTTCCACTGCCGCTGATAGCGATCAACACGTCGCCCGTCGAGGCCAGATTCTTGAGCTGCTCGACGAAAATACGGTCGAACCCTTCGTCGTTGCCCCACGCGAGAATGTACGGGGTATTGTCGGTCAGGCTGAGCACCTTGAGCCGTTTAACTGAATCGTCGTTAAAATTTTTGGGATCGAGCGAACTTTTACCGAGATCTTCACAAAGGTGCGACGAATTGGAACCGCTGCCGCCATTGCCGCAGATGAACACGAACCGCCGCCCTTGGTAGGCCGCATAGATATCCGCGCTGAGCGCTTCAGCCTGCTTACGATCGATCTTGTCAAATTCTGCGGAGCAACGCTTGAGATATTCCAGCGGTGTAAGCTGTGCGCCGAGCATGGGCGGTTCCGTTTCCTGATCTGCTTATGAGGGCTGCAACGTGAATTTTGTCCGCGGTTTTGGTGTTTTGAATTTCGCAGACCAAATCGCCGCTTGCGGCTTCGCGGGTCATTAGTCATTTCGATTCGTGGGTTGTCAAACGCCGAGCAGACCAGGAAGCAGAATGGGATGATAGGTCGGGATGATTCGAGAGGGTCTAAAGAGCGGTGGAGAATATCGAGATGCCACGTCCTCTGCAAGATTAGTTGAGATGATCCACGTAGCAAGCGGTTGGGGGGCGAATCGCTGATATGAATCTTGATGGCCGGCCGACTTGCATGGCATCGAATCGACACCGGGGCATGACCTGGTTTTCCAGCAGATCTTGGGAGCCAGGTTACGCCGATGGGATCTCTTTTGGCCAACCTCTGCCAACGCAAATACTTAACATCGACAGAATTATTTGCCAGACCCAACCTGCAGGCAGCCCTGCACGCTGCTTGCTTGTGGCTGTACTCCGGCTCATCTAAACTCAGGATCTCCCAATTTGCGACGGAGAACCCAGCGATTCCCAGATGATTCTTTCTCGTGGATTGTGCAGACAGGAGACGCTTGATGAGAAGATGCGTGTTGATTCCGCTGGCCGTGTCGGCGCTGCTGACAGCCGTTGTCCAAGCGCAGGACCAAAAGTTCCAAGAGGAACAGAAACCGGCCAAGGCCGTCGAGCCGGTCGACATGGAGATGGTGGCGAAGATTCGGGAAGAGGGACTAAAGCACTCGCAGGTGATGCAGCATCTGTTCTATCTGACGGAGGTCTCAGGACCCCGTTTGGCCGGTTCACCGAACTTCATGAAGGCCGCAAACTGGGCCAAAGGGCGGTTGGGCGAATGGGAACTCAACAACCCACGTTTGGAAGAGTGGGGTGAACTGGGACGCAGTTGGTCGCTGCAAAAGTTCACGCTGGAGATGACCAAACCGTACTACCAGCCGCTCATCGGCTATCCGAAGGCGCTGGTCGGATCGACACCTGGGCCGATCAAAGGCAGGCCGATCATTTTTGCGTCCAAATCGAAAGAGGATTTGGAAAAGTATAAGGGCAAGCTCAAAAACGCGATCTTGCTGGCGCGCCCCAAACAATCGATCTCGACCAAGTTCGAGCCAGACGCCCGGCGTTTCACCCGAGAGCAGTTGCTGGCGCTGGCCAATGTGGGAACGCCCTCAGGCAGCCCCCTCGCTCTGCCGCAGAAACGGGCCAGGCAGCTTCAAATCAATCAGCAAGACAATGCCTCCGATTCCAGCAAGCCGACCCGGCGACGGCGGGTTTCCCGTCGTCGCGGCTTGTCGCCGGCCACCCTGAAGTTCCTGCGTGAAGAAGGGATCGGTGTGTTGCTCAGCCCAACATCCAAGGGACACGACGGCACCTTGTTCGTCACCCGCGGCGGATCGCGGACCATCGGCGAAAAGCCGGGCATCCCCGCCGTCGTGATGACCGGCGAACATTACAATCGTCTTTATCGGCTGGTGGAAGCTGGCATCGACTTCGAAGTTCTGGTCAACATCCAGGCCAAACTTCACGAGGAC
>CAUZTK010000163.1:0-8740 GCA_963582395.1 Planctomycetota bacterium
ATCGTTTCCATCGGGTTTCGGCTCGATGAGCAATCGCAACTTTATTTTTCGAGGAATTTCTCGGAGACTGCCGATGCCGCGAACGAGTCGGTTTCGGTCTCCTCACAGCAGCTCTGTGGTTCGTCCTCTCCGCTCCCAGGGACGTTTTTCGGGACGACGAACATTTTCGGGATTCTCTTGTCACCTGGACTTCGACGTTTTTGCGACGAGCGGTCATTCCACGTACTTTTTCTAGTGATACCTTGACCAATTTGAGAAGAGCAGGCTGCGACTGCGCTTCGGCCCGAAGTACGGGAACGGCGCTGGGCAGCAAAGTGGTCCACAGCAAGGCCCGGAACACCGTCGGCAAGGCGAACGGGAACACGGGCCACAGATTCTCCTTCTTCAGACCACGGCGGCGATTGACGCGAATAGCCACTTGCCTAGTCATTTGAGAACCGTCCTTTTGCAGAGTGTGGAATTCGAAATGCGGAATTCCGAATTCCACACTCCGAATTGGAACGTTGCTCCGGCACATTCCAATCGGCGTCCGGTCTTTCGAGAACTTTCGACCGCGCACGATCGGAATATTCATCATTCTGAAATCAATCCGGTGGGTCTCGGCAGACGGCCGGATCGGATCAACCGGAAAGCTCTGCGCATTTTGCCGTGCTTGCGATGCCCCCTCTGCGAATCCGTGCTGGTGCAACGTGGTCGCTCCTGTTTGGGGAACGTCCACCAGCGGCCTCGGGCATAAGGCTGTTAGCTGTCGACTAGGCAGGCCGGCGCACAAACTTTTGCAGCGACGGACAATCGGCCGAGACCAGGCCAGCTCGTCCGCCGGCCGACATGGTGACCTCGCCGACGTAAATGCTCCCCTTGGAATCGACCCAGATATCGTGCGGGGCGAAGAAGTCACCGGGCGCCATTGGATCATCGCCGCCGCCCCATCGGGTTTGCAGATTGCCGGCGGAATCAAAGATGCTCAACCGGCCACCCGTCGAGTTTGGGTCGGGAGTCATCCAGGGGAACATGCCGGCCCGCAGGCCGAGTTCGGCAACGAAAACGTTTCCTGCCCGGTCAATGAACACCTCACAGGGACGCACCATGTCGGTCCATTCTTCGATGAATTCGCCGTCGGGGGTAAAAATCTGTAGCCGGCTGTTTTCGCGGTCGGCGACAAACACCCGGCCCTGTCCATCGACGCTGATGCCGTGCGGCAGATGAAACTCTCCCGGTCCGTCTCCCAGTTCACCCCAAGAGAAGAGAAATTCTCCGTCGGCCGAGAACTTGTGTACCCGCGCGTTGCCATATCCGTCAGTGACGTACATCTCACCGGTGGGCGAGAGGGCGAGATTGGTCGGCAGGTTGAATGGTCCGGCCGGCTGGGCAATGGTGCGATAATCGTTATTCTTGACGTCGGTCTCACTGGGGCTTCCGCTGCTGCCGAGCGTCAGCAGTAACTCCCCCTCTGGAGTAAACTTGCAGACGGTGTGATCCTCGTCGTCGGAGAGATAAAGCATGTCGTCCGGGCCGACCCAGATTCCGTGCGGACGGCCGAAGCGTCCTTCCCCCCAGGCGTTCAGAAAACGCCCGTCGGCATCGAAGACCATGACCGGATGCTCTCCGCGATTGTAAACGTACACCCGATCCTTGGAATCGGTGGCGACCCCGACCGCCTCGACGAAGCTCCAGCCGTCGGGCAATTGTTCCCAATCCGCGATCGGCTGATAAATAAATTCTCCGCTGCCGACGCTTGTGGTCTCTGTGCTTCCCGCTGAAGACATTTCGCTTGCCTTTCATCACAGCGTGGCTGACGTGCCAGAAGCAAACCAGCCACTGAAAAGTCCGAAAGTACCCGTAAAACTCGCACACGTTTTGTAACGGAAAAGCCGACTCGGCCGGGGATGCCCAGTTGGCACAATCGCCAATGTTATGCATCGGCGCTTGAGGAGAGTAGTTCCGGAATGGGCGTGCCGTGACCAAGAATCGGCACTCCCCGACCCTGACGATCGTGAAACAACGTGTGACCGTCGATGCCCACCACCTTGTACATGGTGGCCAGCAGGTCCTGGACGTGCAGTGTTCGATGATGCGGATAGGCCCCGGTCTTGTCGCTAGAGCCGACGACCTGTCCACCCCGCAGCCCTCCGCCGGAGATCAGCACACTGAAGACGTCGGCCCAGTGATCGCGGCCGGCGTCTTTGTTCACAATCGGCGTCCGGCCGAACTCTCCCATCACCAGCACCAGCGTTTTGTCGAACAGTCCCCGATCGACGAGGTCTCCGATGAGCGTGGCCACCGCCCGGTCGAGCGGCGGCAGCAGGTTTTTCTTCAGCTTGACGAAATTCGCGTCATGCGTGTCCCAGTCCTGACGCAACCCGCACTGCAGCATGATGAAGGTCACGCCCGATTCAACCAGCCGCCGACCCAACAACGCGGACTGTCCCCATTCATGTGGGCCGTACTGTTCTCGCAGCGACGGCGGTTCGCGGGTCAAATCGAACGCCTCGCGAACACGCTTGTTGACGAGCATGTCCATCGCTTCGTCGGTCAAGACCCGCGATCGTTTGAGGGGATCGCGGGAGAGTTCATCGTCGCCGAGCCGATCAATTCGACCGAGCAGGCTGCGCCGCTTTTGCAACCGGGTCGCAGGCATGTCTCCCGGCAGTTTCAGTTCGGGCACTTCGAAGTCGTCGGTTGCGTTTTTGGGCAGGTGACCGCTTTCGAACGGCTCATAACGCGGACCGAGATACGAGGCGGCACCGAATGGTGAGCCGCCGTAGGCATGATGAAAGTTCCAGGGAACGGCCACGTAGGCTGGCAAGCCCCGGCGGCGCGGTCCCCGCATTCGGGAGACAATCGACCCCAGCGACGGGGCCTCGATGACGGCCCGGGCCGTTCCCGGCCGGCTGCCCATCCGGCCGGTCAGCATCTGATGCTCGGCCGGCGCGTGACTCGGATTGCCATGATGTAGCGAGCGCAACAAGGCGAAATGTTCGGCCTGCCGGGCCAGCAGCGGCAGGTGCTCGGAGACCCGCAAGCCGGGAACCGCTGTGTCGATCACGCCGAACTCGCCACGGACTTCCGTCGGCGCGTTCGGTTTCGGGTCAAATGTGTCGTGGTGTGAAGGACCGCCGTCACAGAAGAATACAATGCAGGCCGTCCCCCGGCTTTGTTTCTCGGAAGGTCCCGGCGTGAGGCCCGCGGCGCAGGTCCCCAGCATCTCGATTGCGCCGATTCCGCACGTCGTTGCCTGCAGAAAGGTCCGCCGGGAGCGAACAGCAAGACTACCGAGACGCTGTTCCCACGAAAAATGAAACTGCGACATCGTCCGTCTCTCCTGGTGTCCTTTGTCGGAGAAGTGTCGTGTTCGCAACCGCCGGGCACCCACATCCTAACAAATTCTCAGCGCGCAGCACAGTGGCCCTGCCTTTCTCCCGTATCGTGCTTGACCTTGCGAGCCGCCCTTGCGAGAATCGTCAGAGAAGTATCCACGACCACCAGAGCCTTTTTTCAGCAGGATGTTCCGATATGCGCAGTATTCATCTTCTGGCAGCTACGGCGGTGTTGGCACTCGTTTCGTCAACCGCGCTGGCCGCAACCATCGCTGGAGAATACCTTGAAGCCCGCACTTGCGACGTCTACACCGGTCCCTGCTTCGCCAATGCTGAGATCGAAATTGCCGGCAAAGAAGCGCTGATGGCCTGGAAAGTGGATGAAGGCCGCTGGAATAATGTCTCGCTCGACGGTCTGTCTGTCGCGCTGGTGCTGAAGGCCGAAGGGACCCTCGGTTACGACGGCATCTTCGAGATGCAGGCGGGCAAAATCGAGTCCGTGATTCTGGTCGACGAAAAAGCAGATGAAAAGCAGCGCCGAGCACTGATTGCCTTTGTGAAAGACTCCGCGAAGGAGTTCACGAAAAATGTCGTCAAGGTGCAGTCCGCTCCGTTAAGTCTCAAAAACGACCATCTCGACGGCAAAGGGGTCTTCACTGCGGGCAAGCTGGCGAAAATCGAAACACGGGCGCTGACAGACAATGACTGCGTTTGCACCAACGAGATTGTCTACTACCTACCGTTGGCCAAGGTGGACAACTTCAGCCCGGCTTACTCGAAGACGTTGAGCTTCCAGGGTGACGGCCTCAACAGCAAATGGACACATCATCACATGCGGAGCGCCTTCCTGGCCACCTTCCGCAAGTGACCCCTACGCGGCGGTGCTGACTTCCAATCGAGGTCAATTTTCCGAGACCGGTTCCGACGCCGAAGGCATCTGTGAATGGGATGGGAACTTCGAGAGCACCGGTATCGAGGCAAAAGCAGACAAAACGGGGGACCGTCCCGTGCGGTTTCCCATTTTTTGGTGGCTGGTGGGGCTGGAATTGACTTCTCGGCGGTTTAGAATTGAGATGAACAGGCACAAACACGCGCATCAAACCCGCCTGGTAGTGCCTCCTCTCATTCTTCCAAGCGTCGATGGACATCCAGAAATCGAATGCACCGGAGAAAGTTCATGAACGTCCGCACGTTATTCTTCCTCGTGTTTGCGGCCTCTGGCACGCTGCTGGTCTCGGCCGAGGAAACCCATAAACTTGCGCCCCTCCAGCAAGCTCCCGACGGTCTTTCGAAGAAGATCACCCCCCTGCTGAACCCGAACGGCTTCCGTATCTCCGGCCCGAAGGGAGCCGTGTGCGATGTCTGGCTGGCCAAAAGCGTGCCGATCATACCCGGCTTCAAACCGGCCCTGTCCGTCAAATACCCGTTTGCGCCGGGACAGTTGCTTGGTGCGCTGAGGGTCGCAAAAGGTTCGGGCTTCACCGATTTCCGCGGACAGAACATTGCCACGGGCCTCTACACGCTTCGTTACGGGCAGCAACCGGAAGACGGGAACCACATCGGCACCAGCGAGACGGCCGACTTCTTGCTGGCATTGCCGGCCAAAATGGATACCGATCCGAAACCAATCGCAGGCCCGGATAAACTTTCAGAGCAGAGCGCCAAGTCGGTCAGTTCGACGCACCCGGCGATCTTTTCGCTGCTGCCCTCTGAAAAACCTCCGAAAAAGGCGACTCTGAACTACGAGGACGACCGTGAGTTCTGGATCGTCACGCTGACGATCAGCGGGATCGCCCAGGACAAGAAAATCAAAGTCCCGTTGCGGTTTGTGGCTATTGGAAGGGCGCAAGAGTAACTGCGGAATGCTTCCGGAGCGTTACTTCAAGCAGACACCCCCATGCGAACCACGATTCGGCTGGTTGTCTTGATGTTGGGCTTCGTCGCTGCGAATGTTGCGGCTGATGACAATTCGCCTCTGGTGGACCGGGCCGCATCACCGCAGCCGAAAGCTGCGCCTCAATCGCCGCCGCGGAAGCAACTCTTCAGCGGAAAGGTGATCTTTTTAAGGGAGTCGCTTCGGCGACGAGGTATTACCGCCTTCAGCGAATTCGACAAACAGGTTGTACTGGAAACTTCGGCCGGTGAGCTGATTCCCATCGTCCCGAACTGGCGCGGCCGGGCCTTCTATCAGGACGAGAAACTACGGCATCGAAAGGTTGATCTGGTCGGTTCTCGGCGTCAGGGCGTGCCGTATCTGCAGGTTCTGATGGTCTTCACGTTCGACAACAAAGGCTTGCGACAATACACCGACTACTGGTGTGACATCTGTTCGATTCCAATGTACGAAATCAAGCCGTGCGACTGCTGTCAGGGATCGACTCGTCTTCGCTTCCAGACACGAGGACTGCCCGCCTACTTGACGTCGCATCAGCGCCGACCGAAGAAACCGTCCACGGCAAAGGCCGTCGGTGTCGATTCCAAACAAGCCGGACCTTCAGCAGCGGACAAGTGACTTCGGCCGAAGTCGGCAACATCAACGACCGAATCCGTCTCGCCGATGGTTACGATCCTGCGGAATGCGAAGGAGGGCCGATGACTTTTCAACTCAATCGGCGCGCTTGGAGGATCATCGAGCGGATCGAAGAATCGGCCGACAGGTTGCGCATCGAAGTGCACCGGCTTGCCGGCGGCGGGCGGATCATCGACTTCGGCATCGACGCCGCAGGAGGGCTCAGTGCGGGAATCGAGCTGGTTCGCGTCTGCATGGCCGGGTTGGGCGACCTCAGCCTGATCCCCGGCGACATTGCAGGCACCGGTTGGCCGCACGTCTTCGTCCAAACCGACCATGCCGTGGCCGCCTGTTTGCTAAGCCAGTATGCAGGCTGGCAAATCAGCGTCGAGAAGTTTTTCGGTATGGGCTCCGGTCCGATGCGGGCCGCCGCCGGACGGGAAGAGCTGTTCGAGAAGCTACAGTATCAAGAGCGCGCAGAGACGTGTGTCGGCGTAATAGAATGCGGAAATCTCCCCGATGATTCGGTCTTCGAACTGATTGCTGAGAAGACGGGGATCGCGCCCGAGCAAACGGTGCTGCTCGTGGCACCGACGGCTAGCCAAGCCGGGAACTTGCAGGTGGTGGCACGATCGATCGAAACGGCCCTGCACAAATTGTTTGAACTCGGCTTCGACGTGAATCGTATCAGCAGCGGTTGCGGGAGCGCCCCGCTTTCGGCCGTCGCGGCCGACGACCTAACCGGCATCGGCCGTACCAACGACGCAATCCTTTACGGGGGACGGGTCACGCTCTACGTTCATGGCGACGACGAGTCGCTGGTGGAGTTGGGACCGAAGGTCCCTGCTGACGCATCAGAGGTGTACGGCAGGCCGTTTTTGGAAATCTTCGAGGCTGCCGGCCGCGATTTTTACGCGATCGATCCGCAACTGTTCAGCCCAGCCGAGGTCATCTTCAACAACCTCGATACGGGCCGCGTCCATCGTTTCGGGAAAATGGCTCCAGACGTGCTGCGGATGTCGTTCGGTTTCTGACGATTTATCCCCAGTCAAATGTGGCGGGAACTCGGATGCACGTTGCCGTTCTGGGAAATGCCGGCAGTTGGTATTGCCGCGATTTGCAGCGGGCCGTTCTCGAACGGGGACACCGGTATTCGCGGATCGATTTCCGGAAGCTGACGGCCGATGTTACAGGGACGGGACCAACCTTGGCAGCAGACGACGCCGATCTCTCGAAGGTTAACGCCGTCGTGGTGCGGACAATGCCACCCGGATCGCTCGAGCAAGTGGTCTTTCGGATGGACGCGCTCGGAGAGTTGGAAGCGGCGGGCACCCTCGTGCTCAACCCGCCGAAAGCGATCGAATGCGCCGTCGACAAGTATCTCACGACGTCTCGACTTGCCTCCGCTGGGCTGAGGGTGCCACGGACTGTCGTCTGCGAGAATGCCGATTCGGCTATGCAGGCGTTCGACCGTCTCAGCGGCGATGTGGTTGTCAAACCGATTTTCGGTTCCGAAGGGCGGGGTATCGTCCGTGTCAGCGATCCAGAACTTGCGCTGCGTACCTTCCGAACGCTGGAGCGCATCAATACGGTGCTCTACGTGCAACAATACATCGAGCATGAGGGGTTCGACGTCCGCGTGATGGTGCTCGACGGACGAATCGTCGGTGCCATCCGTCGGCGATGCACCGACGATTTTCGGACGAACGTCTCTCAAAACGGCCGCGCCGAACCCTGCCAACTGAGCGGCGTTGAACGCCAGGCTGCCCTGCGCGCCTCAGCGGCGGTTGGCACCCGGTTGGCGGGCGTCGACTTACTGCCCGGCCGGCAGGGAAATTGGTACGTCATCGAAGTGAACGCCGTTCCCGGCTGGCGAGCATTCAGTAAGGTCACCGGATGCGACGTGGCGGCACGGATCGTCGAAAGTCTGGAAAACCAGCTCTAATTTAACAGCAGTGATTTTGCTCTTCTTGATTTCGTGTCTTTTGAATTAGAGGACCAGCCGCTCGGCCGGAAAGACGGGACCTTCGACACAGGTGCGGCGATAGTCCCACGATCCGCCCTCCAGCCGAACGCGGGTCACGCAACTGAAACAGGCGCCGAATCCACAGGCCATCGGCGTCTCCAGAGACAGCCAGCAGTCAACACGCCGCGCCGCACAAATCTCACTGACGACTCGCATCATCGGCTCCGGACCGCAGCAGTAAACGGCGTCCGGCGAGTCGCTGCTGTCAAGTGACTGAATGAGCAGTTCGGTCACGAATCCGTGATGACCGTGCGAGCCGTCGTCGGTCGAAATTCGAAGTTTCAGTCCCTCGATCTCGAAGTCGTCGAGTCCAGCCAGAAACTCGGCCGAGCGGACGCCGTAACACATCGACACCCGCTCCGGCCACTTGAGAATTTTCCGCGTCGGCCGACCGTACTGCCGGGCTCCCAGCGCTTCCCGAGCGACGGCCAGAAATGGTGTCTGACCGATGCCGCCGGCCACCATCATCAGATGACGTGCTTGAGGCAGCGGAAATCCGTTTCCCAGCGGCCCCCAAATTTCGGCCGTGTCACCGGCCGCCCAAGTGCTCATCAGCGACGTCAATTTGCCGACGACAACGTATCCAAAATCGACTCCGGCCGGCCGGCTCTTCTCGTCGTAAGTGTCGTAGAGAGCAAAAGGACGTCCGAGCAACGGATCGCCGGTGTGCGGAGCACGAATCATGAAAAACTGACCCGGAAGAATCTGCGCGGCGATCTGGGGACACTCCAATCGCAGCCGGTAAGTGTCGCGAGCCATCTGCTGCTGTTCAACGAGGGTGGCCGTTTGCTGGACGGCGGAAAAAACGGTACCTGGAAGAGAAACCGCAGCTTGTGAGTCATCCATACCATCAAGCTTTCGTTGTCTCTATTTCTTGGAAACGGCGCT
>CAUZTK010000164.1:0-8684 GCA_963582395.1 Planctomycetota bacterium
TTGGCGAAAACCATTTCCATCGAAACTGAACCCGGCAATCCAAAGAGCCAACTCCGGTTGGAAACCCAGGTGCTGCACTTCGACGCCGGCACTTGGCGGCCCTACACTTATATTTGGAACGACGAACAGACCGATGCCGTGTTGGCCGCTGCCGATGGTTCGCAACGAACGTTCACAATCACCGATCCCAATGCACCGGCCGGCCGTCGACGGTTGTCGTGGCGGTTTGCCAGCCGCACCGAATGCCTGCTTTGCCACAACGCCTACGGCAACCGCTCCATCCTCAGCTTCAATTTTCCTCAACTGAACCGGCAGGTCGGCGACGAAGGCGTCACCGCCAACCAGATCGACAGGTTCTCGCAAATGGTCCTGTTCAAAGAAACGGTGAAATCCAATTCGCCCGGCATGGCTTCTCCCCACGATAAACAGGCGGAATTGGACGCCCGAGCACGCAGCTACTTACACGTCAACTGCGGGCACTGTCATCGTCGCGGCGGAGGAGGAACGGCTCACATTGTTCTTCAGCATGGGGTGCCACTCGATAAAACGAATGCGCTGAGCGCGCGGCCAACGCAGGGCACATTTCGCATTCACGACGCTGAAATCATTCCACCGGGTGATCCGTTCCGTTCGGTACTTCTCTACCGCATGTCGAAGCTGGGAGGCGGCCGCATGCCGCACTTCGGTTCGGGGGTTGTCGACACCAAAGGCTTACGGCTACTACACGACTGGATATCAAGAATCAAGAACCCAACCGACGAAGCCCCGAAAACGCAGCCAGCTCGGAAACGTCAAGAAGAATGGCTCGATGAACTGACCACCGCCACCGGCGAAGAGACGTCCACAACCCCGCTGATCGACCAATTGTTCTCCTCGACGTCTGGCGCCTTGGCGGTGCTTTATGCAATCGATGAAAACCGGCTGCCGTTGCCGGTCCGGAATCAAGTCGTCGAAAAAGGAACCACGCATGTCGACGTTATCGTTCGCGACCTCTTCGAGCGATTTGTCCCTGAAGAAAAACGAACGAAACGACTCGGAAGCGTGATCGACACCATGGCGATTCTAGAAGTTACCGGGCAAGCCGTGCACGGCAAAAAGCTGTTTTTCGAATCGGCGACGGTCGCTTGTCGAAACTGCCACCAAATCCGTGGCAAGGGTCGAAAGCTGGGGCCCGACCTGAGCGGCATCGGGAAGAAATATAGTCGGGTCGAAATTCTTGAAAGCATTGTTGAGCCCTCGAAGAAAATCGATCCCAAGTTTGCCCAATACATTGTCGAAACGACCAAAGGGCTCGTATTGAGTGGTTTGCTGATCAGCCGCGACGAAAAGCAGGTCGTCCTGGCCGACGTGGAAGCCAAACAGAAACGGATCCCGACTTCAGAAGTTGAATTCATGGCACCACAACGAAAATCCTTAATGCCGGAATTGTTGTTGCGCGACATGAGCCTCCAACAGGTAGCCGACCTGTTGGCGTATCTGAGCTTGCTAAAAGACGACGACGTTGCTGCGGGAAAGTAAAACCTGCGCGGCAGGTGTCCCTACCGAAAAATCCATCCGGCCCATTTGTTGGTGATTACGTGGCATTTTCATCGCGATTTTTGGTGTGGCCTGTTCTTGTTGTCTGAACGCGTATGGTAAATTTATTGTGCGCCGTGCAAAGGCGGCGAGTTTCCGCCGGACCGACTCAGACCACTAACGGCCGGCTGCCCCTGCTCAATCCGGCCCTCGGGTATCAGGAAAAAGCATGCTGACACTGGTCCGGTCGTGGATCGAGCGAATTGCCTGGGCGAACAGCTTGGCCACCGATACGATTTCAACATTCGATGGCAGCGGATCGACCTGAAACTCGATCGTGTCGGTGAAGAACATTTTCTTGATCTCGCTTTTTGCAATCCGCGCCGCGGCCCCCTTCGAGAGGACCCCATGCGTGACCGCTGCGTAAATGTTCCGGGCCCCGCGACGCTTCAGCAAATCGGCCATGCTGATCAACGACCCGCCGGTAATTGAGAAGTCGTCCACCATCAAAACGTTTTTGTTTTCCACATCGCCAATGAGTTCCAGCACCTCGACGTTTTCGCTGTGATCGATCCGCTGTTTGTTGCCGATCACCACCCGTGCACCGAGCAGTTTTCCATAGGCCGAGGCATCCTTGGCAAAACCGGTATCGGGGCTGCAAACGACGAGATTGGGGATCTTCTGTGTTTTGACGTATTCGCAGAGGACGCTGCGTCCATACAAATGGTCGACCGGAATGCTGAAGAACCCCTGGATCTGAGGGCTGTGCAAATCCATGGTCAGCACACGGCCGGCCCCGGCCGCTTCGATCGCATCGGCGCAGACCCGCGCCCGGATCGAGACCCGCGGCTCATCCTTTTTATCTCCCTTGGCATAGCTGAAAAATGGAATGACGGCGGTTACCTGCTGCACACTGGCCCGTTTCAGAGCATCGATCCAGAACAGCAGTTCGACAAAGTTGTCGTTGACCGGGCCGTGCACGCCCTGAATGATGAAGGCGTCGCGGCCTCGGACATTCTCCTGAATGCGAACAAACACATTCCCTTCGCTGAAGACGTGGGCCTGGCAAGGAACCAACCGGATGCCAAGATTCTCGGCAATCGCCTGGGAGAGTTTCGGATTTCCCGAGCCCGCCAGCACTGCCAGGTCGCCCTGAGGCGCCTGGAATGGCTGCGGCCTCGGACCACCGTGTCCGGGATCGTTCGAACGGACTTGCGACATAAACTCGAACCTGATCAGCTTAGGTGGTCACGAAATCCCATGAATTGGTAGTGTTTATTGACGAAGCGTGATCATCAGAACTCTCGGAAACGATCGGCCTTTTGCCTGAGAACTGAGACAATGGTCAAGTCTACCGTGGTAGCCTGTCAGAACAAGCCGAGCAAGTCCCGAGTTTGAATCGGTGGTTCGGTCGTTGACATCGTCTGAGACTTGATGTCTTGGGAGCGTGCGATCCAGATGTCCGGTAATCGTGGTGATTCCAAGCCCTAATGCAGCGCCGGTTCCTGCGAACCAGATTTCAATCAGCATCAAGTTGGGTTGCGGAGCGATCTTCAGATACAAAAGCAGGCCGATATTCGAAAGAACAGAATAGATCATCAAAGAGAACATACGACGACGGCCGCGTTTGGCGATCCACTTATCTTCATCGTTGAGAAAATTATCAGGCACACGCATGACTTGTCCCCGTTCGTTCATCTTGACAGGCCGGCGTAAGTGAGCATAGTCAAACAGACCCACTACCAACGGTTGAAGTTCGCTGCCGTTTGATCGGAGAATAATCTGGTGCTCCGCCATACTGTCAGCCTAGTGTTTGCCGCCACAGTCATGGCTGTCGTCGGAATCGCCGGTGCTGCGTTTCCGGAATCCGACCTTTTAGAGACGGCTCGTGTCCACCTGCAAAAAGGACGCTACGAAGAAGCGCTGGAAGCGTACGAACGGGTGGAGGCGACGAAGTCCGGCTCGTCCCGCATCGCAATCGGCAAGAGCCGCGCATTCGAAGTACTGGGCAGATTGTCGACGGCGGTCGAACTTCTGGAACAGGCGGTCGGGAAGAATCCGCGCAGCCCGTCATTGCTGGCCCGGTTCGCGGAAGTTCGGTTTCAGCAGGGCCGCTACAATGAGGCCGAAAAACTCGCACAGCGAGCACTGAAATTCGACGGCCGACACCCGCTGGCCCGAATGGTGCTGGCCGACGTTCACACCGAAACCGGCCGTCTGAAGCAGGCCGAAGCGGGTTACCGTTGGTTTGTGCGGTTTTACAACCAGGCGCAGCCGAACGAGGCGGAGACGCTGCTGTTGGTGGCCCGCGGAGCGGTCCAATACGCCCGCTGGAAAGGTGCCTCGCAGCACTTCAACTTTGCGGTCAACACGCTCTGCCCCGATGCGCTCCAGAGCGACAAATACTGCTGGCAGTCGTATCACGTCTCCGGATCGCTGCTACTGAAGAAATACAACCGAGCGCAGGCGATCCCGGAATTCAAACAGGCGCTGGCCATCAATCCACAAGCGACCCCCGTGCTGGTCTCGTTGGGTCAGGCGGTCCTGCAGCAGCACAACCTTGGCGAAGCCGAGCGGTATGCCGATCGGGCGCTGCAGGTCAATCCGTCGTTCGTGCCGGCATTGCAATTGAAAGCGGATGTGCGAATCGCCCAGGGAACGATCTCAGAGGCGCTAAATCTTCTCGCGCAGGCGCTGGCCGTCAATCCGCACGATCAGCGAACGCTGGCGCGTCAGGCCGCCTGTTTTCTGCTGATTGACGGGGTCCCCAGCGAATTCGACGAACTCATCTTGAATCTCGATGCCGTCGAAGACGTCCCCGTCGCGAAATCGAGCCGGTTCTCCAAACTCCTCGTCGCTCTGGCCCGAAGGAATCCACGTGCCGGCTACTTCCTGACTCTGTTGGGCGAAAGGCTGGAAAGCCGCCGGCAGTATGATCTCGCCGAGCGGCTGTACAAGCAGGCGATCTCCCTCATGCCGCAACTGGCCGAACCGAAAACGGCGCTGGGCATGCTCTACATGCGCATCGGCAAGACCGACGAGGCCCAGAAGATTCTAGACAGAGCCTTTCAGGCCGACCCTTTCCACGTCCGAGTCAGCAATCTGCGCAAGGTGCTGAAATTGCTGAACGGCTACGAAACCATCGCCACCGAACACTTCGTCATCCGTGTCGATTCCAAACTCGACAAGCTGCTGGGTCGGTACATGGCCGAGTTTCTGGAAGAGAACTACGACCAACTGGTCGAGCGGTTCGGATTCGAGCCTCCCCACCGGACGCATTTCGAGATCTACAACAAGGCGCAGGGACTTTCGGCCCACCAATGGTTCAGTTCGCGAATGGTCGGCATGCCGTGGATACAAACCATCGGCGCCTCGACCGGCGTGATTGTGGCGCTGGCCTCGCCGACGGCGGCCGCCGAACCGTTCAACTGGGCGCGGGTGCTCAAACACGAGTTCGTGCACATCATTACGCTGCAACAGACGAACTTCAACATCCCGCACTGGTTTACCGAAGCGCTGGCCGTCTCCGCCGAGGGATATCCGCGACCGGCCGTCTGGGACCGCCTGCTGCTCAAGCGGGTGCCCCAAGGCGACCTTCGTTCGCTGGACGAACTCAACGACGGTTTCGTTCGGCCCCGCTCGCCGCTGGATTGGCAGTTCACCTACTGTCAGAGCCGCCTGTACGCTCAGTACATGGTCGAGCAGTACGGCCCGCAGACGATTCCCAAACTGTTGGCCGCCTACCGCGACAACCAGTCGACCGACAAGGCGATTCCCCACGTCTTCGGCGTTGACAAGCAAACGTTTGAAAAGGGATACCGCGAGTTTCTGGATCGAATTGTGGCCGAATTCGGGGACGGCCAAAAACCACAGACGTCGAAAAGTCCGGCGGAGATCGAAAAAAACTATCGCAACAATCCCGACGACCCGCAAGCCGCAGCGGAATACGCTGATTTATTGTTGGGTCTCGGCAAACGCCGGCAGGTCCGGAAAATCGCGTCCAAGGCTTTGCAAAAGAACAAACAGGAACCGCTGGCCGCCGTGGTAATGGCTCGTCTGGAACTGCGGTCCGAAGACGTCAAAGCCGCCCTTGCCTATCTGGAAGAAGCGCTCGACCGCGACAAACCGCATCACCGCTTACTGAGGCTGCTGGCGAGTCTGAAGCTGCTCGACGAAAAATACCCCGAGGCGGCGGATCTCTACGAACTCGGAAGCAAAACATTTCCACACGACGTTGAATGGCTCAAGGGCATGGCGGCCGTCTACCTGAAGCTGGGCGAAACGGCGAAGTTCAAGGCCGCGCTGGTTGTGCTCTCGCAGCGCATCCCGGACGATCCCTCGGTCCGTAAGAAGCTGGCCGAGCTGGCGTTGTCCGAAAAAGACTACGCAGCTGCCGTTCAATACGGCCGAATGACATTGCACATCGACGTTTTAGATGCCGACGTGCATCGCCTGCTGGGCGAAGCCTATCACGGGCTGAAAAAATATGCCCACTCCGTCCGAGAATTCGAGGTCGCCCTGCAGTTGAAGCCGGGAGACCTCGATCTTCAGTTCGGCTTAGCCCGATCTCAATTGGCGGCTGGTGACAAAAAGTCGGCGCGAGCCGGTCTCGAAGGGATCCTCAAACAAAAGCCAGACTATCAACCGGCGAAAATCATGTTGGAGGGTCTTGATTGACGACAAACCAGCCGAACGGGCAGCGCCATTCGCTGACCCTCTCTGAATTGCAGTCGCTGATCGAGACGATGTACTCGACTAAGGATGAGGCCCGCGGTGTTGATGGGACTTTCATGTGGCTGATGGAGGAGATCGGCGAATTGGCCGCGGTGTTGCGCGAAGGCAATCGGGAAGAGACGGCGGCGGAATTCGCCGACGTGCTGGCTTGGCTGGCCACCATTGCCAACGTGGCCGGCGTCGATCTGGAATGTGCGGTTTTGGAGAAGTATGGCGGCGGCTGTCCCGGCTGCGGCGTGATGGTCTGTCGTTGCGATGCGGAGACCAAACCGTAGCGCATTGCCGACACGGTTTCCTGGGAAATGCTCGTCTCAGTTGATCTGAATGTATCCCACGCCTTCGTCAGCCGGCGGAAATTGCGGGTCCAGTCGTTCGAGGGCGTCGAGAATCGTGAGGGTCACGGCCAAATTACGGTACCATTTTTAGTCGGCAGGAATGACGTGCCAAGGCGCCCACGCAGTCGTGCAGCGATTGAGCATCTCTTCGTAAGCGGCCATGTAAACGTCCTACATTCTGCGATTGTGCAGGTATTCGGACGAAAACTTCCACTGTTTATCGGGTTTATCGAGGCGGGCCTGAAGTCGTTTTTTCTGTTCTTTTTTCGAGATGTGCAGAAAAAATTGATGATTGTCGTGCCGTTTTCGGAAAGCAGACGTTCGAACTCGTTGATCTACTCGTAGCGAGGCCGCCAGAGCGATCCGGGGACGAGGTCCTCGACCCGCACCACCAAAACGTCTTCGTAGTGTGAGCGGTTGAAGAGACCGATCATGCCGTCAGCCGGCACCCGCCTGTGTACCCGCCAAAGAAAATCGTGCGCCAGTTCATGTTCGGTCGGTCTCTTGAACGACCAAACTCGCACACCCTGTGGCTTCACCCCCCGAAAAACGCGGAGAATGGTCCCGTCCTTGCCGCCAGCGTCCATCGCCTGAAACAGAATCATCAACTTCTGTTTTCCCTCGGCATACAGTTTCCTCTGCAACCGAACCAGCTTGTGGCGTAACGCGATGAATTCCTCTTCTGCGGCGTCGCGATTGTCGTGGAATGTCTTGCCCTTGGTTGTCATTTCTGTCAGGCGAATCGATCTGCCCGGACGTAATTAATGGGTTGTCGGCATCGAATTCCCTCCGTATGACTTGTAATCATAAGGTTTAAGGCTCGACTCCTTGCGGGCCACTTTCTTAAGGCGTTCAGTCTAAGGCACCTATGCTGTCCACATCAAAGGCGTTTTCGCCTGCCAGAGGGTCACTGTTAGCAAAAGCGTTAGCCAAGGCCTCCCAGATGGTTTCCGCGGCGACATCCGCGTTCCATCCGACGTAGTATTTTTGCGTCGTTTGAATGCTTTCGTGCCGCATCATCAGCATCAACGTCGGAGGCATGACGCGCATCGCCCACCGGAAACCAAATGCTCGACGGAAGTCCTGGGCCGATACGTATTTCACTCCCTTCGGCGATTCGGCTTACGGCCGACAAGAGTTGCCGGAATGGGTCCACCAAACGTTCGGCTGGATTCTGTAAACCGTCCTGCGTCCCGTTCGCGTCAAGGGATTCGTCGTACTGTCCAAGCGCTGGATCGTGGAACGAACCTTCGCCTGGATTGCCCGCTACCGTTGCCATTCGAAAGACTATGAAAAGACCACCGCATCCAGCGAAGCGATGATCTACATCGCCATGATCAACCTGATGTCCCGACGATTAGCTAACCAGTAAGACCGTTTGAATACACGTTGTGAAAAATCAATCGAATATATTTCGTGGCATGGTGGCGTGTAGCCAGATTTGATGTTCGCGGATTCTGAACGGTGCTCTAAATGGACAGCGTTTTGTCTCGACGATGAATCTCCGTGAGCTCAGCGTCTTCAGCAGTACAGTCTTGTTCTTCAGGCGAAAAGGTTTAACTTCACTTCGCCGTGAATGTCCGTTAACCGGAAGTCCCGTCCTTGATAACGGTACGTAAATTTTTGGTGATCTAATCCGAGCGCGTACAGGATTGTTGCTTGTAGATCGTAGACATACCACGACTCTCCTGTTGGTAGGCAACCGAGATCGTTCGTCGAGTCGATCGTCTGGACGGGCTTGACGCCTCCGCCGGAGAACCACATTGTGAAGGCTCAGTAGTTCCAAGTTATACAGCGCATCGTTGTTCGATCGTAAGTAGTTGCCATTCTGGTGTTTCTGCTTGCGGGTCTTCTTGGCATCCGAGCAGGTGTTCGGCGGCATGTTGCAGGCTCAGCGTCAGCGTCGTCAGGCGGAGTCGTTCCAGTTTTAATATCAAGCGGCCATTGCGGTGGCGGTCGGACAGAACGTGCAGGTGAAACCAGATCCAAACGTTTCGCAACAAAAGGGCAATCCCAACAAACAGCAGCCGCAGAACCGGGTTGCGAGTGCAGGTGCGGATGCGGCACTGGTTCATTTGTCGGTAGCTGGTCTCGATGCCG
>CAUZTK010000165.1:0-8529 GCA_963582395.1 Planctomycetota bacterium
TACCAGGGCCAACAAGCCCTGAAAGGTCACACGAATCACGAGCCTGCTTCATCCGGCAGTCTGTGCTACAACTGCCACATGCCACACTCGTCGTTTGGGCTTCTCAAGGCGACCCGCGTCCATCGGATCATTAGTCCGGATGTTGCGGTAACACAAAAGACAGGCCGACCGAACGCTTGCAACCATTGCCATCTCGATATGACTCTCGGTTCGACCGCCCAATACCTATCTAAATGGTACGGCATCGCTCGTCCAGAGCTGTCGGAGGACGAAGAATCGATCGCCGCATCGCTACTATGGCTGTTGCGTGGCGACGCCGGTCAGCGGGCATTAGCGGCCTGGAGCATGGGATGGCAGCCAGCCCGCGCGGCGTCGGGCGAGAAATGGATCACGCCTTTCCTGGCCCAGTTATTTGACGATCCGTACGTCGCTGTGCGAATCGTTGCCGCCCGGTCGCTACGGAAATTGACGGGACGGGACGACATCCAGTTCGATTTCCTTGCTTCACAGCCCGACCGGCGCGCTGCCCAGGCAGCGATCATCAAGTCCTGGGAGGCCACTGTGGGCAAGACCGAACGGGTGGGTGAAAACATTGGGTTGATCCGAGACGGTGGTCAAATCGACTGGGAGACTGTCAATCGGTTACTCAGTCAACGCGACAACCGGCCTGTGAAACTGCTCGAGTGATCGCCGGCTTGCCACTCCGTAGCAACCGATCAGAGTTTTTCAAGTCCTCTTTGTCGATCTCAACCTGCCAGTCGCGATCTCCGCACGACGAATTTGCCCCATCGGCTGTTCATTTCCGCCTGTCTGTGTGGGGAAGACGATTTCAAACACAACCAAAGCCCCAACCACTCACCGACATCGGAACAACGCAACCGGCTCGCTCTGATGCGCAATTCTTGTTCCCTCGTGGTTTCCGCAGTACAATCACGGAGGGTGGTTTTGTGATCTTTGGATATACTTGTTCACTCGAATGAGGAACGGGAATTATGCTTGAACTGACTGGCAAGGGAACGGCACACACCTGCGACGGCATCTCGAGGCGCGACTTTCTTCAAGCGGGCACACTGGGGGCCGCCGGACTCTCGCTGGCCGAGTTGGCGGAGTTGCAAGCACAGGGTGCCGTCAAGAAGGACCACGAGAACCGTTCGGTGATCATGATCTTCAACCTCGGAGCACCGAGCCAGTTAGACACCTGGGACCTCAAGCCTGATGCGCCGGCTGAGATCCGTGGGCCGTTCAAACCAATCGCCACCAGGGCCCCCGGAGTCGATATCTCCCAGATTTTCCCGCAGCACGCCAAGTTAGGCGAGAAGATCTCCTATGTCCGTAGCTGTCACCACACGGCGGCTGCGGTACACGATACCGGTCATCAGATGATGCAGACCGGCCGGCTGTTCACCGGGGGTATCAATTCGCCGCACGCCGGTTGTGTAACGGCCTATCTGCGCGGCCGTCGCGGCGACCTGCCCGCGCACATGGTGCTGCCCGAACCGATGGGACGGACCGGAGGCAATCTGCCTCACGGACAGGACGCTGGTTTTCTCGGCAAAGCCTTCGACCCATTTCATCTGATGGCCGATCCGTCGAAACCGAATTTCCAAGTCCCCGATCTGCTTCCCCCACAGCGAATCGGGACGGTCCGCATCGAACGCCGCCGTCGTTTGCGGAGCCTTGTCGACGAAACCGTCAAGGACTTCGAACAGAGCCCAAACGCGAAACTGCTAGATAGCAGCTTTCAAGCGGCCTTCCGCATGATCACCAGCGACAAGGCGCGGGCCGCTTTCGACCTCTCTCAGGAACCGAAAAAAGTCCGTCAACGCTACGGGATGACGCGGTTTGGCCAGTGCTGTCTGCTGGCGCGGCGGCTGATCGAAGCGGGTGTGCGTTTTGTGACCATCAACACTTTCCTGACCGTCTTCGACGAGATCACCTGGGACATACACGGCACCAAGCCGTTTACGTCGATCGAGGGCATGCAAAACATCGTAGCCCCGATGTACGATCGGGCCTACGGCGCGCTGCTGGAAGAATTGCAGGAGCGCGGGATGCTGGACGACACGTTGGTCTGCAATTTGTCCGAGTTTGGGCGGACGCCGCGGGTCAATCCGGCCGGCGGACGCGATCACTGGCCGCAGTGTTGGACGGTTTACTTTGCCGGCGGCGGAATCCAGGGAGGCCGCGTCGCCGGTCGCAGCGATCCGATCGGCGGTTACCCGGCGGAACAGCCGGTGGCGCCGAACGAGGTGGTCGCGACGATCTTTCACAGCCTCGGTTTCGATCTGGAAGCGCATCTTCCGGGACCGGCCGGTCGCCCCTTCCCGCTAGTCAATTTCGGCACGCAGCCGATTCACGAATTGTTCTAGCGTATTGATTTCGGCCAACAGGAAACGGGACCGCGTCGATGGACGAGCCCGCACTCAGATCCGGGTGAATGCGGACACGGCAGATCATCTCCGATTGGGGAAAAGACGGTTTGTAGGAGATTCGATGATCATGAAACCATCGCTATCCAATCTTTTGCTGGTTGTGGTACTCATTGCTGTTTCGATTGCCTGGTGGTCGGACCAGCGCAAGCTATCGCACGAAATCGAAGACCTCAACACAGAATGCGCTGATTCAATGCAGCGCATTACGCATATGACGATGTCAAATGGCTTCAGCGCGCTGTCGTTTCTGATGGCAAGCTCCCGCCGCAAAGATCGTATGATTTTCTAAGGCCAGAGGACCGAGATGAGTATCGAAGGGTCTACGGCCACTTGATATCTCCATGGGGTTCCTTCGTATCCCCCGTCGCCAACAAAGATTAGCGATACCCAACAGCGCACAGCCGCAGAGTTCAGCTAAAGGTTGGAACTGATGAGGAATACTACGGCTGTGTTGCGCTTGAGAGCCGCTTGGCGGACAACATTATTGCCGACCGCGTTGTTGGTCTGTTGGTCGGCATCGGTCTGTAGGGGCGGCGAGTCGCTGGTGATTCTCCCTCCCAAGTTCACACTGACAGGGACTCAAGCCCGGCAGACGTTACTGGCGGAAAGATTCGCGGACGGACATTTTGCTGGCCAACTGACGGAAGGAATCACGTTTTCAAGCAGCGACCCAAATGTCGTCCGCATTGAAAAGGGAACGGCCCTCCCGGTCGGTGACGGGCGGGCGACGGTTTCAGTCGTCCTGGGCAAGCGCTGGGCAACTGCCGAGGTCACGGTCGTCGGGCAACAGACGCCACATCGCTGGAACTTTCGGATTCACGTGGAATCGGTACTGTCCAAGACCGGCTGTAATTCTGGTGCCTGTCACGGTGCAGCCGCCGGCAAGAACGGTTTTCGACTCACGCTGCGGGGCTACGATCCGGAGTTCGATTTCCGCAGCATCACCCGGCAGTCACGGGGACGGCGGATCGTTCCCGGCGATCCGGGACGCAGCCTGGTCCTCACCAAGCCGAGCGGAGCAATCCCCCACAAAGGGGGGCTGCGGTTTGAGGTTGATTCCCCAGAGTATCGGGTCCTGGCCGAATGGATCGCCGCGGGTCAACCGGCTCCCAGTGATGACGACCCACTTCTGGAGCGGCTGGAGATCCTACCGAAAGGAGTCGTGTTGAAGCCGGGGGCCATCCAGCAAATGGTCGTGCTAGCACACTTTAGCGACGGGCACAGCGAAGACGTCACCCGCTGGGTCAAGTACACCTCGACCAATCAGACCGTCTCGGAGGTCAACGACGCCGGCCGGGTCACGGTGACCGGTTACGGCGAGGGCGCGATCGTCGGCTGGTATCTGGCCAACAACATCGTCGCCTCTGTGACCGTCCCCAACGAGGCGAAGGTTTCAGGCGACGTTTTCGCGAAAGCCGAGCGGAACAACTTCCTTGACGACTTGATTCTCAACAAGCTCGAAAGTTTAAACATTCCGCCTTCGACACAGGCCGGCGATGGAGTGTTCATCCGGCGGGCGTATCTCGACACGATCGGTCTGCTGCCCACAGCCCAAGAGACCCGGCGGTTTCTCGCCGACACGTCGCCCGACAAACGCGACAAGCTGGTCGGTTTTCTGCTTGCTCGGCCGGAGTTCGTCGACTATTGGGCCTACAAATGGTCCGATTTGTTGCTGGTGACCGGTTCCCGGCTGCGCCCGAAAGCGGTCGCTGCCTATTACGGCTGGATTCGCGATCGGGTTGCCGAAAACACGCCTTGGAATGAGTTTGTCCGCCGGATTGTGCTTGCCAAAGGAAGCACGCTGGAGAACGGGGCGGCGAACTTCTACACACTGCACCAGGATCCGCCCGACATGGCCGAAACTGTGTCGATGGCTTTTTTGGGAATGTCGATCGGCTGTGCCCGCTGTCACGATCACCCGCTGGAGAAATGGACCAACAACCAATACTACGGCATGGCCAACCTGCTGGCCCGTGTTCGGGCCAAAGGCCGCAGCAGCGACGGGAACGGCGTTATTTTCGTGGCCACCGAAGGCGAACTCGTCCAGCCGCGCACCGGACGTCCGCAGCCGCCCCGGCCGCTCGGTGGAAAGTCGCTTCCCTTCGATTCGACCGCAGACCGCCGCATTCATTTGGCCGACTGGCTGACGGATCGGGACAATCCGTATTTCAGCCGCGCCATCATCAACCGTGTTTGGGCGAACTTCATGAGCGTGGGCATTGTGGAAAAGGTCGACGATTTTCGGCTCACCAATCCGCCGAGCAACGAAACGCTGATGTCGGCGTTAGCCGGTTTTCTTGTTGAGAACGAGTACGACCTGAAATCGCTGATGCGGCTGATCTTGACGTCTGCGACGTATCAGCGTTCCAGCCACACGGTTGCGGGCAACGAAACCGACGGGCGATTTTACTCCCGCTATTATCCCCGCCGGATGCAGGCCGAAGTGCTGCTCGATGCGCTGTCACAGGTGTCGGGATTGCCGACGAAGTTCAAGGACCAACCGGCCGGAACCCGCGCGTTGCAACTGGCCGATGCAAGCGTCGAGTCATACTTTCTCAAGACGTTTGGCCGGCCGGAGCGGGTCATCACCTGCGAATGTGAACGCTCGGCCGAACCGAGCATGGTGCAGGTGCTACACATCATGAACGGCGATACGCTCAATCAGAAACTGGCCGACGAACAGAACCGCATTAGCGAGCTGCTGGTGGCGAAAACGTCGGACGACAAACTAGTTGAAGCGCTGTTCCTCTCCGCGCTATCACGTTTTCCCACGGCCGTTGAAAAGACGCAGATGCTCTTAGTGCTGGCTGATGCGAACGCCAAAGAGAAACAATTGATCGAAAAAATCGAACAGATCTTCCGGGAGACGCTTTCCCGTCCGCCCACTCCCGAAGAACGGGACAACCTGCTGGGGGCGACCGTCGGTATCGAGAGACGACAGGCCGTCGAAGACATGTTCTGGAGTATCCTCAGCAGTAGGGAATTTTTGTTTCATCGTTAGGTGAATTCCGTAACGGGATAGGGGTAGGTAAGGACCGGGAACACAACCGGTCCTTACCTACCCCTATCCCTGTGTTGTGCGTCTTGGGGATCGTTGAGCATGCAGATCGAACTGATTCGAGCTATCGTTATCTCCTTCCTGCTGTGGCCGTTGACGCTGTTTGCAGCCGAGCCGCAACCGCCCGATTATCAGAAACAGATCTCGCCGATCTTCACCAAGTACTGTAACGGCTGCCACGACGCCAAAGAGGCCAATGGCGAACTCGTCCTGGAGAATTTCACCCGGCTGATGCGCGGCGGTGAAAACGGTCCGGTCATTGTGCCCGGCAAAGCTGAGACAAGCCGGCTGATTCTCCTCTTGGAGAAAAAATCCGAGCCGTTCATGCCCCCCGAGGGGAACAAAGGCCCGAATCAAAAAGAAATCTCTGTGCTGAAGACCTGGATCAAAGCGGGCGCAAAAGGACCGCAGGCTGGAACCGCGCCGCAGCCGCTCGTCACACCGATTATTAAACTGCTGGGCAAGGCGCGCCGGCCGATTTATGCCGTCGCGTATTCTCCAGACGGAAAACTGATCGCCGTGGCGCGGCACGGATCGGTTGAGATTGTTTCGAGCCCTAAGCATCGACTGTTGGCGACGCTGACCGATCACACCGGGCAGGTCAACGACGTCGGTTTTTCGGCCGACGGCAAGACCCTGTTTGCGGCCGCGGGCGAACCCGGGCTGTTCGGCGAGACGACACTCTGGAACACCGCCGACTGGACGCGCCTGCGAACGATTCAGGGACACCGCGATAGCCTGTATGCAGCCGATCTCAACCGGGAGGGGACAATCCTGGCAACCGGCAGTTACGATCAGGCGATCAAGTTGTGGGACGCGAAAACCGGCCGCGAGCTACGCACACTCAGCGGCCACAACGGAGCCGTCTTCGACCTGGCGTTTCATCCGAGCGGCAAGTTTCTGGCCAGCGCCAGCGAGGATTTCACCGTCAAGTTGTGGGACGTTTCTTCGGGCGGACGTCTCGAGACGCTCAACCAGCCGACCAAAGCGCAATACGCGGTTGCCTTCAGTTCCGACGGCCAATACGTCGCCGCCGGAGGTGGCGATTACCGCATTCGCCTCTGGCGGATGAGTGAACGCGGAACGGCTCGCATCGCCTATTCGCAATTCGCTCACAAAGCAGCGATCCTCAAGCTAGCCTTCGCGCCGGGTGATCAGCTGCTTTTCTCTTCAGCGGAAGACCAAACCATTAAACTTTGGGAGACACAAGGTCTCAGGCAAATCGGCGCGTTGGCGCAGCAGAGCGACTGGACAGCCGCGCTGACGATCTCGCCCGACGGCCAGACACTCGTGGTCGGCCGGTTGGACGGCAGCTTGTCCAGTTACCCCGTCAACGCCACAGGCAGCGCCGAAGCTGATCGTCCTCGGCCGCTGACCGAAACGGACGTCACAAACGCTTTGGTCACCAATACGCCGACCGCGAAGCCGGTAGAAGTTGCGGAAGTCGAGCCGAACGATTTTCCAAATCAAGCGACGCCGCTTTCCATTCCGGCTACGGCGAGCGGCCGGTTGATGAGCACGGCGGGCCAATCGGAAGATTTCGATCTGTACAGAATCGAAGCGAACAAGGGGCAGACGTGGATCGTCGAAACTTCGGCCGCCCGCGACAAATCGTCCGCCGATACCAAAATCGAGATCCTACACGCCGATGGGCGACCGGTCGAGCGGTTGTTGCTGCGGGCGGTCCGCAATTCTTCGATCACTTTTCGGCCCATCGATTCCAGCCAAACTCAGGCACGGGTCATCAATTGGCAGGAAATGGAACTGAACCAATACTTGTACATGAACGGCGAAGTGGTCAAATTTTTTCGGGCGCCGCGGGGGCCGGATTCGGGGTTCCAGTTTTATAGCGCGGGCGGCAAGCGGCGCTGTTATTTCGACACCAGTGCCACCGCGCACGCCCTTGACGAATCGACCTACATCGTGCAGCCTTATTTATCCGGAACAAAACTGACCGACAACGGATTGCCGGTCTTTACGCTCTACTATGCCAACGACGACGACGGCCATCGCAAGCTGGGTCTCGACTCGCGGCTGACGTTCAGCGTGCCGGCCGACGGAACGTATTTGGTTCGGGTCAGCGACGTGCGGGGTTTCGGCGGCAAGGACTTCCGATACCGTCTGAGGGTCCGGGAGCCGAAGCCCGATTTCGACGTGACTATCGGGGGCAAAGATGCGACGCTCGGCGTCGGCAGCGGACAACCGATCTCATTCCAACTCGACCGCAAGGACAATTTCCGAGGCGAAGTCCGCTTCGAGATCAGCAACCTGCCGGATGGTTTTAGCGTCTCGTTGCCGAGTATCGTCGAGGCAGGACATTTGGAGACCCGGGCGGTGATCAACGCCGCGGCCGATCTTGTCCCTTCAACGAAAACCGGTGGAACCGACAAATCGTCCCATCCGAGCCAGCCGACGACGGTAACGCCCGACTGGTCGAAAGTCAGCATCGTCGCCACGGCGATCATCAACGGCAAGCAGGTCCAGAAAGAGGTCGGCAATCTCGGTCACATCAAAGTGGACGAGCGTCCCAAGGTCATCGTCAGTCTCAGACCCGATCGACCGGCCGAGGCGGTCGCCGACGAAAAGGCCGCCGCTCTGCCCGAGCTGGTCATTGCACCAGGCCAGAGCATCACCGCCTTGCTCAGCATCGAGCGGCACGACTTCAACGGCGAACTGAAGTTCGACGTGGATAACTTGCCGCACGGTGTGATCGTCGACAACATTGGCTTGAGTGGAATCATGATTCGTGAGGGTGAAACGCGTCGTCAAATTTTTCTGACCGCCGCCGATTGGGTCCCCGAAACCACGCGCATGATCCACGCCGTTTCCCAAGGGCAGGGAAATCAGGCGTCCCAGCCGATTGTGTTGCGAGTCAGCCGTCCGGGTCGGCTCGTGAAGGGCGAGGAGAAGTGAGGCAGACGAGGAGAGCGGCTGTGTTCGTTTTCAAGTCTTTCGTCACGCGGTTTAGGCGTTCCAGTGGGCGTTTGTTTTGACCATCGTGTTGAGTATGACGAGGAGTTTCCTCATGCAGGCCACGAG
>CAUZTK010000166.1:0-8523 GCA_963582395.1 Planctomycetota bacterium
GGGGATCGATCTATCGTCGGCCGCCGTTGTTGTGGCTGCTCCGCTACGCTCCGCAGCCACAACAACGGCATTCGTATTTTCCTTAATGGAATCGCCATCTGACAATATACCAGGGGGAGTAACGGAGAGGAAGAAATGCACAGAAGAAGTGTTTTTCTCCCTCTCTCCATCAGTTTCTTTCCAGCCGTTCCCAATTCTGCACTCTACGCGGGATCTCTCTGGCGAATTTGGAACGACTCATTGAGGCGTTCGCCGTGTCACGGAAGGGGTGCTTTCATGGCCGAAAAAGTTCGTGTTGGGTCCGTCAGTGAAATCCCACCCGGAACCGGCCGCGAGTTGACGGCCGGCGGGCGAGTTGTTGCGCTTTACAACGTCGAAGGGCAGTTTCATGCTCTGGACGGTGTCTGTCCGCATGCCGGCGGACCGTTGGGCCAGGGAGAACTGCAGGGCAAGCTGGTCACCTGCCCCTGGCACGGTTGGCAGTTCGACGTCACGACCGGCCAATACTGCTTGAACGCAAATCTCACGCACACATCCTTTGCGATCACGATTGAAGGAAACGACGTGTATGTGGAGGTTCCGTAGTCGGTATGCCCCAGACCGTCTCGCTGCACATGTCCGAGTTGCCTGAAGCTCACGACGCTCTGGAATCTCCGCTACAGCCTGTTTTTCCGTTATGACCAGTCGGTTGGAAATCCGATAGTAACGAAGCGCAAGGCCGGCGCCTGCTGCGCTGGACGATGTGCGGTTGACGGTGCGCCAAGATCACAACCCAACGTCGAACGATTCGTGCCGTTGCCGATCGCGCGCCGACGGCCCGGCACAGTTTCATTGGGGGGGCCTCGAAATAAATTCTGCTACGGCTCGTTGTCTGTCCGTCCTGCTGGCGATTGGAATTCTGCCGGGGTGCCAACATTTCCACGAAGAGACCGCCGACGGTAGGCGTGTGCGGCGCTGGAGCGACGAGTGGTATCAGATGAAAGCCCAACTGCCTCCCGGTGCCCGGCAGCGGATACATTATGGAAAGCTGTGGCCCCCTTTTCCAAGACCGACCGATGAAGAACAGCAGTTTTCCCACGGCCCACAATTGGCCGTACCCTTACATTTGCCACGACCGTCAGTTTGTCCGTATGCTGTCAGATCGACGGGTGCAGAACGTCTGGACAAGTCACAACGACCTTGTACGATTATCACTTCGACGAAGAAAGTCACGAACTCAACCATTCCGGATTGAGACAACTGCGGTGGATTCTAGGAATGGCGCCTGAAAAACATCGTCACGTGTCGGTTCAGGCGGGCATGTCCCACGATATCAGCCAAGCCAGGGTCGATGCCGTTCGTGCCGAGTCGATTCTGATTACCGGCGAAGCGAAACTCCCGCCGATCGATCTGCGGATCACCGAACCACTCGGCCGGCCGGCTATTGAAGTGAATAAGATTCAAGTCGGCGTCTTGGATACAATGCCGGCTCCCAGAATCACCTACACCGCGCTGCCGACCGGCTCGGATGGCGGCGAATGAACAATCGCAACGGCTAACAAAACTCGTCGTGAACCCAGAAATATCAGAAAATCTCTGGGTTCTGCTTGGGGCTTCCGAGTGGTTGTCTTCCCAAAGTCCACCTGGCACGTCGTATCGGAAGTCTGGAATGCTCGGACTCGAACACCAGCCGCGAATTCAGCCGGGAAAAAGCACCGGGAAAGGACCATGTCTGCTGACGCCAAAATGATTTGACCTTCGGAACAACACACCCACACCGACTGCTCGTTCTGTGCAGGTTTAGTAGCGAAAGCAAAAAACGACGATCGACCGTAGCCCCCCGGAGTCCCATCAGCCTGCTGACTCGCAAGTTCCCGCAGCGTCCGCACCAGCGCAGGAATCGTCCGGCCAATCGTCGGAGTTGTTCTCGGAACTTTTTGGCGAATCGCCCTCCTCGAAACAAGAGTCCGATTCGGAAATGGAACGGCGGCGGCCGGCGGCGCCGCTGGGCCCCCCCACTCCGACGACTCTTGAAGCGACTGGGCTGGCCCTGATGCAGATCTGCGACCTGGTGTTGAAGCAACTCTACCTGTAGGGGAACCTGATCGGAGTTCAGATTGCGCGGCACGCTCGACTTCCGTTTCAGATCATCGAAGAGGCCCTGCGTCTGCTCAAGGATGAAAAATGCCTCGACGTCACCTCGGGCGACCTGATCGGGCCGGCTTCGTACCGTTTCAACCTGACCGAACTCGGACGCTGCCGCGCCTGCGAAGCCTTTGAACAATGCCGCTACGTCGGACCGGCACCAGTGCCGCTGAAGGCCTACATCGAGCAATGTCGCCGGCAGGCGGTGATCGGCGCGACCTGCAGTCCCAAAGCGCTGAGCGCAGCGTTCGCCGATCTGCTCAACGAACTCGGCCTGGCCGTCTGCAGCGGGAAATCGATTTTCATCTACGGTCCTCCGGAAAACGGCAAGACGATGGTTGCCAAAGGGCTCGGCCGGTTCCTGAACACCTCCGGTGGCGACATCTTCGTGCCGTATGCCATTGCGGCCGAAAACGCCATCATTACGCTGTTCGATTCGACTATTCATCAACCGACCGATACCGAGGACCTGACGGCGAGTGCCGAAGGTGAGCTGATTCCGGGATTCAATCGCCGGACGACCGACCAACCGCTGCCCGATGCGCGCTGGCGGCGAATTGACACTCGAGCTTCTCGATCTGCGATACAACAAGACGAGCAACTTTTACACCACCCCGCTGCACATCAAGGCCAACGAAGGCGTCTTCCTGATCGACGACTTCGGACGGCAAATCGTCAGCCTGTGGGACCTATTAAACCGCTGGATCTTGCCGCTGGCAGAACACGTCGACTACATGACGCTGGCCACCGGAATAAAATTTTCCGTCCCCTTCGAACAATTGATTATCTTCTCCACCAATCTCGATCCACGGGAACTGGTCGACGAGGCGTTTTTGAGACGGATTCGGCACAAGATCAAAATCGGCCCACCCAGCCGGGAACTGTTCACAGAGATTTTCCAGATTTGCTGCCGGCAGCGACAGACTCCATTCTCTGCCGACGTCGTCGATTATTTGTATACAACATATTACGACCAGGGAAAATCTCCCAGATCGGGCGATGCGCGATATTTGCTGGAGATTGCCCAGTCGATCTGCCGATTCAAGAGCCAGCAGATTCTGTTGACTCCGGAGCTGATGGCTGAGGCCAGCCAGCGATTTTTCTGCAAGAGCTAAAGAATCGGCGGAATCTGCCGCTCCCTTCACTCGCCTCGAACTCGGGATGCCTGTTTCCAGGGCTCTCTCTTTGCAATCCCAGCATGGTTCTCTGTTCGCCAACACGGAGGTGCGGCGTGGCCAACAGTGGTTTGGTTCGTTTTGGGCTTTACTTCCTGGCATGCCTGACGGTGTCGGGCTGCGCTCAGCCGCCCTATTACCTAAGCGCCACCGAAAGACAAGGCCTCGCTGGTCGCGGACAGAAGATCGGTTGGTGGGACCGTCTGAAATCGATGGCACCGGCAGCTTCCGTCGTCGCCGCTGACTCGCCCAAGCTCAAGAACCCCGGAAAACTCCACCTGGCATATGCCCGCTGGCACGATAAGATGGGCGATTTTGTTTCCGCACGGGAATCTTACGAGCTCGCATTGGGAGAAGACCCGAAATCGGTGGACGCGATGCTCGGTCTTGCCCGGCTCGATCAACTCAACGGCCGGACCTACGAAGCCGAGCAGGGATATCAGAAAGCACTCAAGCTGAAACCCAACGATGCACACGTCCTGAATGCGGCCGGGCAGTTTTACGCTTCCCAAGAGCACTGGGAAGACGCGATCGCAATGCTCAACCGGGCCTTGGTGACCGACCCCCAGGAGCCAACCTACCGCTACAATCTCGCCATTGCTTTGGCTCGTTCCGGGCAGATCGATGCGGCTTTGCCGCATATTACCCGGGTGGTTGGTGATGCCCAGGCACACTACAACGTTGGCTACATCATCTTCGAACAAGGCGACCTGGTGAGCGCCGAACGACAATTCCTGCAGGCGGTTATTAAACATCCCGACCTGATCGAAGCGCAGCAAATGTTGGACGAAGTACGGCGTCTCCGCAAAGAGCAGCAGATGTACGCGCAACACACTCCACCCAACTCGCAAGGGTGGGGAGCTACTGAACCGGCATTGGGCGGCGGGCCTCAGCCGACCGCAAGCGGTTATTCTCAGGTTTCTGCCCAGAAACGCCAGTTCCATTCGGCGGTCCCAACCATCGGACCCCAGCTCAATCTGCCGACCGGCGGCGATCAACTGGGGTTCGCCCAGCGCCACCGAGACGTTGCCAAGGCTTCACCGCAACATTGGGAAAGCGGTGCGTCACAGACCGGTTTGAACGTCACACCACCGGCATGGCACACAGCACCGGCAATTCAAGGCGGTTCGGCTTCCGGATCCCATTCGGCATCCATCGCACCCATCAACCAGTCACGAGGTTTCGCACCTTCAACTCGTCCCGGTCAGGAGCCACCGGTCTCCCCCGAACAACGGGAACAACAGCGCAACCAGCGTGTGTCAACGAGCACATGGTGACAAGAAACGGCCGCCCTCTCCAACCCCCGCTCACGCATGCCGTCATGGGAAACACCAAATCCAGGTGTTTCCCTTATTTTTTTGGCATCCCGGTTCCTAACCCGACGGAGCCGGAACTAAATAAGGAATGTCACAAAGCTGATTTTTGTTAAACTGCCAAGAGATTGAGGGGGAAAAAGAGACAAACTCTTCGCATCACCTCTTCTCTCCCTCTGATACGAACCTTTCTTGAGGCCCTTGGCAGCTTTCCTAACCAATTTGCGCAGGATTTCGTTAAAAATCTACTATGATGAGTCGTTTCCCAAGCCGGCGAAGCTGACGATGAACTGCTGCATTGGAACCGACGTCAAGCGTGCCGCCCGCATTCTTCGCACAGGCGGACTTGTGGCATTTGCCACCGAAACTGTTTACGGTCTCGGTGCCGATGCCCTCAACACAGGTGCTGTCGCCCGTCTCTTCGACGTAAAAAACCGACCTCGGTTCGACCCGTTGATTGTCCACGTCGCCGATGTGAGCCGGCTCGAACAGCTGACTACCTCTGTGCCGGAAACCGCGCGCAAATTGGCCGAACGGTTTTGGCCGGGGCCGCTGACCTTGGTGCTACCGAAAACCGAAGCAGTTCCCGATCTCATCACAGCCGGACTGTCAACGATCGCCGTCCGCATCCCCGATCATCCGCAGGCACTCGAACTGCTACGAACGGCCGACCTGCCCGTGGCCGCTCCCAGCGCCAATCCGTTCGGACAGCTCAGCCCGACGCAAGCCGAACACGTGGCCGATCAGCTCGGTGATCGGATCGATTACATCCTCGACGGCGGCCCCTGCCGTGTCGGCGTTGAGTCGACCGTGTTGCAACTCAGCGATGATGTGCCGCTGTTGCTGCGTCCCGGCGGGTTGCCGGTCGAGCAGATCGAATCGCTGATCGGTCCGGTCCGGGTTGCCGAGGAAGCGGAACAACCGACGACACATACCCGGCCGTCTCCCGGGATGCTCCCCAAACATTACGCACCGGCAACACCACTCGTCGTGCAATCCGCGAATGTTCCGCTCCTCTCGACCGCCGCACGGGTCGGATTGCTCACACTGCAGCCGGTTGACGAGACGTCACAATTTACCTCGGTTGAAGTGCTTTCGCCCAGCGGCGACCTGACGGAAGCAGCCGCCGGCTTCTTTGCCGCCCTCAGGCGTCTCGACGCCGAACAACTGGATCTGATCGTTGCACGGCCCTTTCCCGAGCATGGACTAGGCCGGGCATTAAATGACCGGCTGAGACGCGCCGCCCAGAAACCATAGTCCGAAAAAGTTTCGCGGGCCTGACATGGAACCGCTAACGCAGTCGACGGGCGAACGAAACCAGTCTTCTTGGCGCAACCTTGGCGCCTGGGCGTCGAAAAACTTCCCTGGAAGTTTACAATTGGAGTTATGAGAATCGCGATCCTTCGTGGTCCGCGCGATCTACGGATCGAAGAGCGGCCGCTTGACACGCAGAACCTGCAACCTGATCAAGTCTGGGTGGAAACAGAGATCTCTGCGCTGAAGATCGGCACCGACCGCGGCAATTATGAAGGTGCCGAGCAAGTGCCCGGCGCGCCGGACTATCCGCGATGGGTTGGCGATAGCAATCTCGGCGTGGTCCGAGGGGTGGGTAGTGCCGTCAACCGCTTCCACGTTGGTGATCGCGTGGTGGGCAATGTGTCTCATCAATCGGAGTATCTGGCGCGCGAGTCCGATGCGATCGTCAAAGTCCCGGACGGCGTGGATGCAGAAGACGCCGTCTACGCCTGGTTATACGCCCTAAGTTCTCTTTGCTATCGCAAGGCCCAGTTTCAGCCCGGCGAGAACGTGGCCGTGGTCGGCCTCGGTGTGCTCGGTCTAGGAGCGGTCGCGTTGGGGCCGCTGTTTGGTGCACGTGTCGTTGGGCTGGGCAACAGCCCGCTACGACTGGAATTGAGCGAACGCATGGGCGCGCACCGGTCTCTGCTTTCCGACGATCCGGATCTGGCCGCGAGCCTCGACGAGTTGACGTCCGGAGCCGGAATTGACCTGGTGATTCAAACCGCGAATCCGTGGCCTGCTTATCGCACCGCAGTCGAGATCGTTCGTCCTGGCGGGCGTGTCGCCATTGTGGCCTTGCCGGGTCGTGGCGAGCCGCCGCTCGATTTCAATCCACTCGACATGCGCTGGTTTTATCAGAAAGGAATCTCACTGATCGCGGTCTCGGGCCAGCCGGGTGATCTCTTCCCCGGCGGAGGCGAACGTTTTAGCCGGCGGCGCGAATGCGAGTTCATACTGTCACTGATGGCCGATGGACGCCTCGAACCCAAACGGCTGGTGACACATCGTTTCCCTGATGTCCAAATGGCCGAGGCCTACGAGATGGCGTATCGGCGTGAGAAAGAGATGCTGGGCGTGATCTTCCAGTGGCAATCGACATAGGAATTCGCTCGTGACAGACGGTTTGCACTGGATTGACGGAGTCATCATCGCGGCCTATGCCTGTGGCATGCTTGCGCTGGGGGGCTTTTATAGTTACCGGCAGAAGAACTCGGACGAGTACTTTGTGGGCAATCGGGCGATGAGCCCCTTTCTGATCGGCGTGTCGATCTACGCGACACTGTTCAGCACGGTCACGTACCTGTCCGTTCCAGGGGAAATCATCAACAACGGACCCGTTGTGCTGACCGGGTCACTGGCGATCCCGGTCATTTACTACGTCGTCGGCTATTTGATGATTCCCGTGTACATGCGGCGTCGAGTGATCAGCGCCTACGAATTGCTGGAAGTTCAACTCGGTGTGAAGGTCCGATTGGTTGGGGCCACGCTGTTCTTGCTGCTGCGTCTGATGTGGATGTCGACTCTGATCTACTTTACGTCCAAGGCGATGATGACGATGTTGGATCTAGATGACACGTGGCTGCCAGTCGTGACATTCGCAACGGGAAGCGTTGCCATTGGTTACTCGTCCATTGGCGGGCTGCGAGCGGTTGTGATCACCGACCTGATTCAGTTCCTGTTGCTCTTTGGCGGATCGCTGATCGTGATCGCGACGGTGACCCACCGCTTGGGCGGATTCGACTGGATTCCTACTCAGTGGAACGACCGTTGGGACACGCAACCGCTGGTTGGGCTTCCCACGGTCCGCGTGACAGTGCTGGGATCGCTGGTGTACGGAGTTGCGTGGTGGGTTTGCACGGCGGGAAGCGATCAAACTGCGATTCAACGATTCATGGCAACCCGTGACGCAGGCGCCGCCCGCCGCTCGTTCCTGATCAATTCGATTGCAAGCGTCGCGGTGAGTCTCGTGTTGGCGCTGGTCGGTCTCTCTTTGCTGGCGTACTACCAAGCCGACTCACAGCGGTTACCGGCCGGCAAGACAATCACCGACAACGCCGATCTCTTGTTCCCCTACTATATTTCCCACCATTTACCTATCGGGCTCTCCGGGTTGGTGGTCTCGGGGATGTTTGCGGCCGCAATGTCGAGCCTCGATTCAGGAATCAACTCCATTACCGCGGTCGTGATGGCAGACTTTGTCGAGCGGTTCCGAGAGAATCCGCTTGGAGAGAAGACCCGATCGCGTTCATCCAAGCTGCTGGCTATGGGAATCGGGCTGATCGTGGTCACGGTCAGCTCGTTCATGCAACATATCCCCGGCAACTTCCTTGAGATGTCGCAGCGAACGTTTGGCCTGTTCGTGACGCCGCTGTTCACGTTGTTCTTCCTGGCCTTGTTCGTGAAGTTCGCGACGGAATGGGGAAGCATCCTGGGAGCGCTGGTTGGTCTTCTGACTGCCGCGGCGGTCGCATTCTGGGAGGATCCGTTGACCGGCCTGCCGGTGATCAGTTTTCAGTGGATTCTTCCCTTTTCGCTGATTGCCGGCGTTGTGGCTGGATTGATCTTCAGCCTTGTTGGGGCGAGTCAGAACGAATCACCAACCGGGGACTGAC
>CAUZTK010000167.1:0-8498 GCA_963582395.1 Planctomycetota bacterium
ATCAGCGATCGCAACTGCAAAGTCGCAACACGCTGAGTTTCAGTGCCCGGATCGTGTTGACGAATCTGTAGTGCGAGTCGTTCCTCGATCGAGTCGTAACGCCAGACACGGCTGACAGCACGCGGGCGAACCAGAGGGGAGAGCCGTTGTGTGACAACGACGTCAGCGGCGACAGCGCTCAGCGGGCCAGCGTAGATTTCGAGCTTCATCGTCTCGTCGGACAGCAACTCGATATATCCGCGAAATGACTGAGCAGCGGGCACAAAGGCCAGTGACGGCACAACTCGCGCGGTGACCGCCCTGGATCGGCTGCCGGTGATCTGAAATTCTTTGTGGTGGGCATGCGGCAGGTGGATTTCCCAAAGCTCACCTGTTGTGGGCAGGTTCCACTCCCGGTGGCGCTGTGGGCCAACCCTTCTCGCCGACAGCGGACGGTCCCCATCACCGACAAGTGCCCACGTGAAATCGCTGCCAGAGACGGTGAAAAAGATGTAAACCCGGCTGATCGATGAGCCGTGTGGTTGCAGGGCCGCCGTTACGAATTCGGTAGCCTGCGTTTGGTCGAGAGAATGGCTAATCCATAAACGTGCGCTGAACGGAGGCGCGGCGTTTTCGACGACGAGTGCCCCCTTCGCTTCAGCTCCGCTCGAATGCAGCAACAGCCGCTGACGATTGCCGAACGACCGAACCTGATCCCAAACAGGCGACTCGCCGACAAAGTCGGGGAGACGGCTATCGTCGGTTGTTTCAAATGTCGACGACGCATCCAGCGCCAGCGATGTTGTCGCAGGATGTGTAACGGCGACAACATATTCGACGCCATCGTGGTCGTTGGGTTTGAGGATCGGCAGCGACGTTAGCCGGTGAGGGGTCCCCGGCAACCGGCGGGCGACGATCACAACCGACTTGGGCTGAGGCCCAGAGAGCCCCTCTCGAAACTCGACCTTCAACAGCGGCCAACCTTCTCGCCGGCGACTGACTCCCCAGTTTGCGATGGCCGAGGTCTCGGAATGAGCGCTAGGTCGAACGTCGGTAATCTCCCACTCGGGCGAAACCAAGCAGTGCGTCTGGAACGTGATGCCGATGCGTGCTGTCCACTCGACTTGCGACGTCATCAACCAACTGTCATTGTCGGCCGCAATGTGCGTCAGGATCTTGCTGCTGAGAGCCAAATCTGGATAGTTGGCTTGGACCGTCAATTCCGCATCGGGAACGAATTGGTGATACGTCAGTGAGTGCGCCCCGTCCGGTACGGCCACCGTCTCAGTCTGAAACAGGCCGTTTGTCTCGATCGATTTCACCACGATCGGTGTTTCAACTTTCAAATGAACCTGACCGTCCAGAAATGCAGTGTTCTGCGGCATTTGCAGCAGTTCGTTTGTAAAAAACGCATCGGGCAGGTTTCGGAAATCGGCTTCCACCAAAGCTGCCGATCTCAATGCCGGACGTGGAAGCCTCCAAGCTATCCCCAGTCGGGCCGGAGCAATCCCCAGAATGCGGATCGGACGGCTTCGACCGCGCAACGGATCCGGCATTTGAACCGCAATGTGCTGTTGCTGGCCCGCTGAAATCGCGCGCCAGGCCAGTGAATCCTCTCCGCCGTACGTCACCGCATCCACTTCGATTTCTGCCGGAATCATCACGTTCAGGACGTTGATTGGCGCTTCAAGCACTTCCAGGTTGAACTCAGCCTGAAACTGCAGACCCTCTTCCCGAATGACGTAGCTGATCTCGCTTTCGACCAGCACAAACGGTTGCCTACGCGTTGGTTCCTGCAAACGTCGGATCGTCAGCCGGCAACGGCTTTGACTGCCCAGATCGACCCGCCACGTTCTCCAGCCGGAGTCTTTGTCCGTTGTTTGCGGCCCCAGCACCTCGCCCGCCGATGCGCTGAGGGTGTATCCGTTGGGCAGCCGTAACTGAAGCCGTGTGACCGTCGCCGGTGCCACCGGAAAGTCAAATTCGACGCTGCGCGGGAGTTTTCGACCGGTCAGGTTCCAACGGCCCGACAATTTTTCGTCTTTCGGCTCGACCAAGAGCACGGTTCGACCATCCGTTGCTGTTCCCCAAATCACCTCTCGTCCGTCGGACCACATCAGTTGCGAGACGGCGAGGTTCAGAGGGTCGAGCGTCAGTAATTCCGGCAGATCGCCGCTGTGTCGGATGTCTGCCGAGAGAATCCCACCCCGCAACACCTTGTCGGAGAAAGTTGCCGAATAGGTCGTGCGCTCGATCCAGGCGGTCGGCGGTCTGAGAGCCGGGGACTTGAGACTCTCCAGCAGCGCCTCGAATTTCCGAACGTCGATCGGTAGCCAGTCGCCCCGCGGCCAGCTCTGTGGCTGGCCGGCTTTCACGGAGATGCGTTTGATTCTTGGTAACGCAGGATCAGAATTGCCGGCGTCCAAGCGCCCCGAGAAACCGATTGCTGCCAATAAGACTGTCGACACTAAGACCGTCCGGACAGTCCGCCTTCTGGTCGCTGGTCGGTTTCGCGGCCGGCTCATGCGTGGCTTCCTGATTCGGCAGAGGAAATAGGTTCCCGGACCGGGCCAGCCACAGGTCGCACTATCGTCGGTTCTTCGGGGCAGGCGCCGATCATCGAGGGACGATCGACCGAGGACGTGCTTGGTGCCGGTGTTGCAAAGTCGCTGGGCGATGAGAGCGTGAGCAGCGGTACGTGTTTGTCGCGTTTTAAGATCCCGTTGATAAACGCGGTGACGACGGCGAGCAGCAGCCCCAGCAGGGCCGGCTGCAACAGCAGTTGAACTGGTGCCGGGTACCACATTCCCACCAGGGCGACCGCGAAGACCATCATCAGAAACGTCAGCACGTTTCTGGTCATCGGTATGAACAACAACACAAAGCCGGCCACCAGTGAAAGCCCCGCACCAAACAGCACGATCAGCGGGAGGCTCATGGCCCGGAATTCAATACCGCTGGCCGGACCGAAGCGGCTGAACAGATACGTGTTCGGCTGCGAGAAGTCGGCCTGCTCGGCGGGTCCATCGGTCGCGGAAATCCACTCCAGGGGACTCGGAGTTTGAGTCAGACGTTCCCGGCTCCAGATAAACCCATTGCGTTGCCAGCGGAATTGGGCCGTGAAACCTCGCGGATTTGTGAACAATAGCCGATCGTCACGCAAGGAAACTTGCCAAACAGACTCTTCGACCCATACGTTCTCTGCAAACTCGGGGGCCGACAATTGATGCGCCTCGGCATGACCGGGGGGAGCCGACTGCGTTGAGTGGTAGTCAACTGTCAACAAATGCTCGCCGACCTGGGGTAACTGGGCGACTTCCAATCGGTAATCGCCACGATCCGGTCCCACCGTGACAATCTCAGCAGGGCTAAGCTGACGTTGATTCCACCAGACCGTCTCAATGGCCATCCGATCGTGCGGCAGTTTCAGGGCAATGGTCGAAACGGCACCGTCGATTCGATACTGGGCACGCGTCCGCGCGCGGCCCTCTTGGTCAAGGACCGAGCGGATGAGTGCCTTTCGAACTAGATAGTCTTGCGAAACTTGCCGCCTCGAATGCGAGAGCTTCAGTCGAATCTGGGTCATGGGACCTGTCGCCGACCATCCCGTCGAATTGTCCATCGTCGATTGTGGCTTCCACGAATCTTCATCATTCAGCACCGCGTCGATGCGGTTCTGATGCTGAAACCGGACGGTGGTTGAGATGAACCCGGCGTCGGACGATTGGACCAGCGGAATCGTCACCACCGCCGATCGACCAGGCGAAAGATCTTCGGCCATGTCGACAAAGAAACGGGCCGTCACGTCGAACTCTCCGATCTTCTCGTCGGAGAGCATCAGACGGACCTCCTTCAACGTCCCTTCGCTAAAGAGGGTCGAGTTCGGAGTCAGGACCTGGCCATCATCCGTGGTAAAACTGACTCGCTTTTGCAACGCTTCGGGAACGAGCATCCGAATCTGTGACAACCGTTCGAACGCAACGTCGTAGCGGATTCGCTGGGTGATTGCCAGCCGATCCTGTTCTAGTTCTACGGTGGCCGTGCTGCTCGTGGTCAGTTGCTGTTCGTGGAGGGTGGTTGTGGCGGAAAATGTGTGCTCCAGCGAGTCGATTTGAAATGCTTCGCGTCGTCTCAAATCGCGAAAATCGGCGGGAATGTCGTCAACCGACCCGGAAACCTTCACCAGCAGCGGACGGAGCGAAGTTTCGCCCTCCGCCGAGAGTTGCACGACCAGATTGTCGGCGGAGAAGAGCGTGACTCGGGTCGGCTGCCGGGGAGAATCCTTGACGTAGGGCAAGCTCAGGTTCAACGTCTCTTTTGCGGCATCGATGGGTCGACTCGCTTTTAAATGGACGGTGAACGTTCCTTTTGTCCGTTGTAGGAAAGGAATTCGCAGGACGCCGTCGTTCAGCCGTTCGTCCGACTGGTCCCGATCCAACAATGTCGGCGGGCCAACCGTGTCGAGGGTCCAACCTTCTTTGCGAGCGTTCGGCCAATGCAGAATGATCTCCCGTGCGGCGCCGTAATACACCTCAAACTGGAAAACGGCATCCAGGTCGGCGCGTTCCGGCGTCATCCGCATCCGAAGATTCGGTGTCACCGTCATGCGAGGCTCGACTTCCGCCAGCTCGAGCGCCAGGTGGAACGGCTGCTTGTAGAACTTATAGGCTGTGTTAATTCGTTCGTTGCTCATTGCAGGGCCGGCATCGGTGCGGCGCACGTTTTTTCCCACCAGCTTCGAGAGTTGGTATCCCTCCAGACCGCTGATGGCAATTGTTCCGAATTGCTGGCGTGCGCGGTCCACTTCAAACCCATCGAATGCCAACGTGCCGGATTTGTTCGGAAACTGTGAGTCGAGCGTCCACTTCAGATCGAGGGGACCGGTCGTCGGTTCGGTCAACTGGACGGTTACGTGGGTTACGTGATTATCTGTCGAGACTTGGTGGTCGACGTTTTGATTTCCTTCAACTTCCACCAACTGAAAACCGCTGGGTAGCCTCACTCGCACTTCCGAGAAGTTTCCCTGCCGTGCCTGAATCCGCTGTGTGGCCTCCAACAATACCGATTCGCCGGAGACCGTCGCCCTGATATCCGTATTCGATTGCAAGACGGTTTCCACCGGTTTTTGGCCGGGCAGCGGTTGCCAGGAAAGGTCGAGACGCGGCCCGACCCACTGGACCTCGATGTTTGTGCCTGATTTTCCGGACGGGGTGGTCCGCACCCAGGCATCCTCAGGGAGATGTTTGGTGGACAACCGCTGATCGGGCACGTGCAGCTTCAGCTTGCTGACGGCCGTTCTGGGGATCGAAAGTTGCAGACGGCGGGTTGGCAACTGTTTCCTGACTGGAACGATCAACGAGAGGGTCAGAACATGCTCTCCCTTCCCGCGGAACCACCAGTGGTATCCCGCTTCGCGCTTGAAGTCAGAGTCGGGATAGGCCTGACCTTTGCCGCGATAACTGGGTGGCGGATCTCGCAAAGTCGCTTCGTTGAGATTGAGCGGGACCCGCAGGGACCGGTTGTCCCGGTTGACCTGAACGGTGATCGTCGCCGTCAGTTCGGCCCGGTCATCTGTTTCGACCTTGCCCACCAAGGCGATCGAAGTGATGCTGTAGTCCAACCCTTCAGAAGTGTTGAGCCATTCACGAAATTTTCGAGCAGCTTCGCCTGTGAGGAAGACCCCTATCTCGGGATCAACCTGCTGCAGTTGCAACGGCGAAGAAACCGTGTGCACGTTATCTGCTTGGGAGGCGGAGGCGGGCTTGCGGTCTGCGGTCGGCTGACTGGACGGTTCGACTTGTGCACCAGCAGTCGTCACCGCCCACGCGAGCAGTAGACAGGTTGTCATCGCAATTCGCGCGAAGTACACGTTCCGTCCCCAAAGGCAGGCTTGTGTCTCATTTCATCGAAATTGACCGCTATCGCAAACTTGCCGCATCCGCAAGGTTCCGTGCCCTCGCTGGCGGTTCGGACTATTGGCAATTTGTTATTGAAGGTGTGATGAACCACGAGCGATCCGTAAAGTTGAGGACCTCTGATGTCGAGATCCCCGCCTCGCGCGGTTGACCGAATGGTCCGGAACAGATGGGGTTTATCGTCCAGTCGATGTGCGTGACAGATCTACAAAGCCAAATGGGCGTCACAGTCCCGGACGCCTGCCCTTTGTTCTATCATACACCTGAGACAAACCGTGAAAAAGAAAGAAATTCACGATCCGCTTCAGAAAAGCGTTATCGAAGCAGTTGCTGCAATCGTTCGTGGATTTCCGACCCGTTGCTGGCCAAGATATCAGCGACTTCGATGTCGAAGACCGAGCCGTCCATTTTGGTCACGCGTCCACCCGCCTCCGTCACCATCAGTGCACCCGCCGCCATGTCCCAAGGCTTCAGGCTGCTGGACCAGAACGCATCCATTCGCCCCGAGGCCACGTAGGCCAGATTCAGCGCTGCCGAACCGGTCCGCTGCACGGTTTGCACACTCGATAAAACTTGCAAGAACCGCTCAACCGCCGGATCGTCGCGCGTCGCTGCGATCGGTAGACTGGCCACGAGCATCGCCTGTTTTAGCGAAACGACGTCGGTCGGCTGAATGCGCTGGCCGTTGAGCGTTGCTCCCCCACCCCGGACGGCTGAAAACAGCTCATCTCGGTTGGGATCGAAGATCGTCCCGACGATCAGCTCACCGGAACACTCCAGCCCGATAGAAACTGCGTAGTAGGGGAAGTGATGCACGTAGTTCGACGTGCCGTCGAGCGGGTCGATCACCCACCGGTAGGGCGAGTCGCTGTTGGTGACCACCAAGCCTTCCTCGCCGAGATAATTATGATCGGGATAACGGCTGTGAATGAGCGTGTGAATTGCGTCCTGAGATGCAATGTCAGCCTCGGTGACCAAATCGGCCGGGCTTTTTTCTCTGACCGTGAATTTCTCGGCCCAACTTTCCAGGACCTCGCCGGCAAGGCGGGCAGCTTCCTCGGCCGTCTTCAAGGAATCCGTTTCCGAACAGGCCATGGTCTCCGTTCCGCGGCGTAGAATTGATTGCGATCGGCCAACCGTAGCAGCCTGTTGAAAAAGACAAGGCGTCTCATAATCGGGTGCTACGGGAGGCTTGTCCGCCCGTGTTTTCAAGCATTTTTCAACTGACACTGGCAGGCAAGCTATCAGTGGCACCCTTTTTCAATGGGCTGGTAGTGCAGCCGATGGGACCTGCGTGTCTCAAACCCGGCTGATTGATAGTGCGGGCGACAAGAACATATTATTATTGTCAGCAGTACGCCGATTTGACAACCGCTAAACTGGCAGAGTTCCTCGCATGTGTGACAAGTTTTTCTGGCAGTTCAATAGAGGTCTCGGCTGGCCCGGCTATTTGGTTGCCGGGTCTGACCATCGGGAAGACCCGGAATCTTTCGGATCTGGGCCATCGCAAGCCACACCCTGGTCAGACGCGCCGCCAACGGTCAAGGTTCGGCCAAGAGACGATGAGCGTCATTGGCCGGCCTCCGGATTCACCCAGCAGCGTAGCGGCTGGCCCTTGACTCCGGCTAACAGGTTGGCGGCGGCGATTTCGGCCATCCCGTTGCGGCTGGAGACGGTTCCGCTGGCGATGTGCGGTGCGATGACGCAGTTGGGCAGTCCCAGCAGCGGGTCGTCCATTTCAATCGGTTCGGGGTCGGTCACGTCGAGCCCGGCGGCGAAGATTTCACCGGACTTGAGGGCCTCGTACAGGTCGCGCTGATTGTGCAACGGACCGCGGGCCGAGTTGACGAAGACAGCCGTGTTTTTCATTTTTCGAAACGCATCGATGTTGAACATGCCGGCCGTGGCGTCATCGAGATTCGTGTGTACCGAAACGAAATCCGACTCGGTCAACAGCGTGTCGAGGTCGACCTGTTTGGCGTCGAAATCGTGTTCCGCCTGCTCGTTCTGATAGAGGTCGTAGTAGAGGACCCGCATGTCCCAGCCGCCGTGACATTTCTTCGACATCGCGTAACCGATGCGGCCCATGCCGACGATGCCAAGCGTTTTGCCGCACAGGTCCCTGCCGATGTGCCCCATCGGTTCCCAAGTTTTCCAGTTGCCGTCCTGGATGTACCGGGAAGCTTCGATGATTCGGCGGGCGGCGCAAATCATCAAGGAGAAGGCCATGTCGGCGGTGGCTTCGGTCAGCACACCGGGCGTGTTGCCGACGCGGATACCCCGCCGGGTCGCTTCCGGCACGTCGACGTTGTTGAACCCGACCGCATAGTTGCTGACGACCTTCAACTGCGGACCGGCCGCGTCCATGAACTCGGCATCGACCTTTTCTGTCAGCAGCGACAGCACGCCGTCGCAGCCGGCGATTCGTTCGAGCAGCGTCTTCCGTGAGGGGGGCAGCGGCTCTCGCCAGACATCCGCGTCGCACTCCGCGACGACGCGGTCCAATCCGGCCGACGGAATCACTCGCGTCACAAAAACGCGTGGTCGCTGCTCGGGGGACATGAATCAACTCGCTTCAAAAAATCCAGGTTCATACCAAGTCAT
>CAUZTK010000168.1:0-8477 GCA_963582395.1 Planctomycetota bacterium
TGGACGAAACGGCTGGGCGGCAATTTTTCGAGCTCGCCGATTTACGCCGACGGCCGGATCTACTTCTTCGATCAGAACGGCAAAACGACCGTGATCGAAGCGGCCCGGCAATACAAAGTCGTTGCCATCAACCAGCTAGATGTCGGTTTCATGGCCTCGCCAGCCGTTTCAGGCCGGGCGCTGTTTCTGCGCACTTGGTTGCACATGTATCGTATTGCGGCCAAATGACCGAACGGGTTGTGATCGTTCAGGCAACAATCTCGTGCGCCATTTCGTCGGTCAGGCGAAAGGCGGTCCGCTGCTTCCTAGGCTTCGTGCTAGAGACGCCGAGGAAGCAGTTTGTACTTGCAAATTTTCGCTTCTCCAAGTCCAGCGATTAATGAATATCCACACATTCGCCGCCGTGCAGCGAATGGCCGTCATCCAGTTGACATGAAATCGGCGGCGGGAAGGGCAGTGTTTCGGTCGTTTCGTGTCGTCGTTGTCGACGACACATTCATTCTGCGGCGCTCGAAAAACCATCGATGAGGGATTGCTGCGCCAATCCCCAGGGCGGACGCAAAAAGCCGAGCGCCCGCACGTCTTCGAACCAGAAACCGAAGGGAGACCGCCGGGCGTATGTGCCGCCTCCGATCACTCGGCACAGACGGGTCAGGATCGATTCAGACAGCTCGGCGATGGCCGTTTTGCCGTGCAGCACGTCAAGCCGCGGGTCGTCCTGCTGTTCGACGGCGCGCTGCATCCCTTCAAAGGCCTGCTGGACTAACCAGCCCTCTGTTTTCGCACGGGCCCACTCTACCTGCTCGAAGGCTCGCTGGTCGCCGGAATCGATTTGTAAATAAGCCGTTTCCAGGGCCACGTCGAGTATCCCCACGATGACACTGGTGAACAGGCAACCGATAAAGCTGCCGGTCCGCGCGACGATCGTGGGGAGATGGCCGGGCCAAGCAATTCGCGTGGCAGGAAATCGCTCGAAAACCATGGCATGACTTTGCGTGGCAGTCATGCCGTGTCCGTCCCACTCGAACACAAGCTTCACACCCCGAGAGCCGTCCCAGGGAACGTCGCGCAGGTCGAGGAAGAACCAATCGGGCTGGTCGTCCCCTTCGGTCACGGCCGTGGTCACCATGGATGACATCATCCCCGATCCGCTGCCGAAGTGTTTCTGCCCGGAAAGAAGGTACTGATGTGGAGAGCCGGTCGGTCGAGCGATGGTTCGCGTGCGGCCAACGTCGCCCCCCGTTCCCGGCTCAGAGGTCATCGTTCCCCACCAGGATCCCTCGCGGACCGACTGGAAGATCTGCCGGCACTGGGACTGCCAAGCGTCATCCTCGGCCGCCTCGTTGCGGACCGTCAACCAGTAAGAGAGTACAGCTGGATGCATCGCGCTTACTAACGCGATGGACGAATCGCCCTGAGCCAATGTCCTTAGGACCTCACAAATCGGACGAGTCGAAGTCTCCACATTTTGCCAAAGCCCTCCCTCATCGATCGGCACGCCAACCAGAGGAAGCCCGGCTCGGGCAAGCTTATCAAAATCACCGGCGTCGAGAGACCGCCGTAGTTGCCGTTCTGATCGCCTCCGAGCGAACTCAGCAGACAAATCGCCGACATTGTTCAGAAGAGTCCGGTGGTCCATGGCGTCCTTAACAATCGTGCGACTAAAACTTGAACTCTTCGCGCCGAGTGTATATTTCTGATCCGCGGAGCGAAAACATTTCAAGTTGTGACCAATAACTTGCGGTTCAGGGGCACCGCCCAAAGGGTGGTTCGGGAAGTCCGGGACGCTGTCGGATTCGACGGGAGACGCTGATCCTGCTGCAGAACTTGAAAGGTTGGCGTCTTCGTAAATCTTATCACCACGCTCAAGTCGCAAGGCGATTGTCGCCGTCTGATGAAAGGACCTCGTCGTCAGGCAGAATACCACCAACTACCTGACGACGTCGATGAAATCTTGTTCCTCTTCTAATCCGTCGTTCCATTCATGGTATCGTTGCACACCGGCATCCAACGTTTGGACGACGTGGAAATCTTCCCGGACCGTAGCCAAAGTCAACGTTTCAATCAACCGGGTGTAGTCGACTTCGACTGGGCCGTTCCTTTGCTGATTGGGTATAGCGAGACGTGGAAGCGAGGAATGCGTTTGGGAATTGACGGAATTCGGCTATCTTTGCGTTGACTCTTCGATCATATGCCTATTTTCAGGAGTGATCATGATTCCCGTGACGTCGTTTCAAGGACTGGATCACTGTGACCGTCGCACAGCCGGCTCCGTCTTTTGGAAGAAACACGAGATCGACAATAAGTCACTCTGTCCGGCACATGGGAACCCGATCGACATGGACGGCGACGGCGATCTGGACGTGGTCATGGCACTGGGGTTCACTTATCGTTCTGGTTCCAACGACCCCAACGCCACCCATAAAGCCGAAGACAATCAGATCCTCTGGTACGAAAACGATGGCAAGCCGACTGAAGGTCTATGGAAAAAACACGTCATCGGGGAGCGATTCGACGACGCCTTCGAAGCCATAGCCTCAGACCTGGATGGCGACGGTGACATCGATGTTGCGGCCACCTCCTGGCGGAACCCGGGGCGGGTCGCCTGGTTCGAAAATCATGGCAACCCCAGGGGCAAGTGGACACGGCACATGCTCAAAAACAACTGGCGCAGTGCGAATCAGGTCATCATTGCCGACTTGAACGGCGACGGCAGGCCGGACATCGCGGCCTGTGCCGAGCACGGAAGCTATGAGTTCCGCTGGTTGCTAAACGAAGGCCGGGCCGGGAAGCAATAACTCGACTTTTTCTGAATCGCGGTGGTAATCGCCGAGCACACCGAGGCGTTTCCGATGGGAGAGGCTACAAGAGGCAGCAGGGAACGCTCGAATTCAACGCCCAGCAGGAAATTCGGCCTTCGGAATTCAGAACCTGCGGACGGTCATTCGCGCTCCCCACTCTCTTCACTTCCGTTCGCGCAGGAATGCCACCAGGTCGCTAAGCTGCTCGCGACTGAGCGTCTTGTCCAGCCCTTGGGGCATGATCGAGGTCGTCGACTCGCGCATCTCCGCGATGTTTGCCTGTGGAATACGGACCTCTTCCAGTTGGGCAGTCCGCAAATAAACGGTGTCGGTTGTCTGCCGCGTGATGACACCGGTATACACGCGACCCGATGCGGTCAGAATAACGTAACTGCGGTATCCGCGGGCGAAACTGGTGCTGGGAAAGGCAATCGCTTCCAGCAGATCACGTTCGCTGCGAATCTTGCCGATGGTGGTAAGGTCGGGACCGACCTTGGCTCCTTTTTCGGCAATGGTGTGACAACTAGCGCAGGCGGCTTTCTTGCCGAAAAAAATCTCGCGGCCGCGCTGGGCATCGCCACTGCTGGACAGCGGCATCAGCTCTGCCAGTCGCGACTTCTGTCCTTGCACATCGACGCCCAGCCGGCTCAGCAGCCTGTTTCCGGCCCGCCGGACCGGCTCGGGATAAAGTTCCAGCAGGCGGGCGAACTCTTCAGCCGACAGGTTTGCCGAGGCCGCCGACCGATCGAGTGCCGCCACGAGTGTCAGGCCGACATTTTCACTCTGCGAGCGCGAGTAGGCCCGCAGCAGCACCGGAACGGCCATGGGGCCGGCACCGTCAAAGTTCTTCGACAACGAGAGTAGTTGGTCGTCACTAAGCGGGGATTCCGACAGCGCCCGCGCGGCCGCCAGCCGCGACAACGGCGGCACATCGTCTTCCAACCACCGCAGAAGAAACAAATAGTGCTCGTCCGGCAGCGACTTCAACCGGGCCGCAAGCGCGATCAGCGCGGCGACGCGCAAATCCGTCGGCTGCCGTGTGTCAGCCGACAACTTGTGTAAAACAGCGTCGAATTGAACGAGCTGGCGGTCTTCGACGATCCGCACCACCTGCAGGCGGACGTCCGGACCTCCGAGAACCAGGGCCCGCTGCAACGTCGGGAGCCAGATTTCCGGCAGCTCCTTTACTGAAGATCGGTAAACGACCTCCAGCAACAACAGTTGCACGGCTGTCGAAATGCCGGGACGGCTGAGCGTCTGGGCGATCAGTTCTTGAATCTTGCGGTCGCCACTCTGCGCCAGCAGAAATCCGCGCAGAATAATAATCCGCTCTGGTGAGAGTTTGGCCTCAGCCAGCCAGCTTTGCAGCAACTTCTGTGTTTGGCCGGCCCATCCTTGGTGACTGCCGATGATCGCCAACGCCTGTTTTTGCAGCGCCGCGTCGTCGGTGTCCAAGAGCGGAACGACGAGTTCACGGGTCAGGTTGCCGCCCGGCATCTGATCCAAGGCAATCAGCGCTGCCCGCCGAACCCGCGGGCTAGGATCGTCGAGAAACCGAACCGTCTCGTCTCGGTCGGCGATGCGGATCAGCGCGAAAACGAGTGCATGCTCTAAATATCGATCCGTCCCGGCCGTCCGCAGCGCTTCCAATAGAGACGCGGCCGGCAACTTCGCTGCGGAAGCCGCTGCCGATTTCTGCCGGGAGCAAATCCGCCCCAGCGATGTGGCCGCCTGACGACGCACCGCCGCCGATTCCGCAGCCAACAGTTTCGATAGCGTGGCCACGACAAGCGGCCGAGAATCGCGGATGGTGCCCAACGATCGGGCAGCGGCAATGCGAACGCTTTCGTGCTTGTCGCTGCAAGCCATGAGTATCAAATCATTGGCCGCTTCGGATTCGATGCGAGACAGCGCCCAGACGGCGTTTCGCCGGGCTTGCTCGTTACTTTGCGCCAGCGTTTGGGAGAGTGCCGGGAATGCTGTCTCCCCCGCCAGTGCCAGTAGATCGATCGATCGCTGGCGGATGGCGGGACGCGAGTCATCGAGATGCTTGGCCAGTTCTTCCGGCGTCCGCTCGTCGAGCCTGAGTGACAGTCCACGCGGGTCCGAAACGTGGTGTTTGCCCTTTTTGCGAATCCGATAGATCGCGCCGTGGATTTGCGGCTTGGCGACCTGCGATGTCGGACAGCCGATACGGAACCAGCCGCCGGTGTCGATGACCAGCAGGCTCCCGTCAGCGTCTTCCAGCACGTCAGTGGGGTGGAAGTCGACACTGTCGGAAACGAGAAAGTCTTCCTCGCGGGTTTCAAAAGTCGCGCCGGAACGACGCACGATGGAACGGATAATCTTGTGCGTGTTGAAAATGCTGATGAAAATGTTGTCGCGATAGTCCGGGCCGAACTGGCCGGAACGGTACCGCATCATGCCGGAGACGGCGACGTGTCCCAGCTCGGTCATGGGAGGCAGTAGATCGCCTGTTTTCTTGAGTTCCGCGGTCACATTTCTCATGTCGAACCGCGGATAGGCGCCACCGTCGACCCAGTGCACTAATGTGTCGACTCGCGGTTTGCTGAGCATGATGTTAGCCGTCCCCAGCATCTCGCCGGCCGGCATGAAGTCGATCTCGACCGGATTGTCCATGCCGCCAGCGGCAAAAATATCGACGTCGCTGCCGTCGGGCCGGCAGGAAAAGATGCCGGATGCTTTGCCCTTGCGACCATCGCTGAACTCGTATCCGTGTCGGCCGTCGGCCCAGTAAATACGGCCGTTGGGACCCATGAAGCAGCCGTGCACGCTGGCCGCGTTCCCGCTGAAGCCGAACCGATCAACCAGTTCGGTCCGCCGGTCGGCCACTCCGTCGCCGTCGGTGTCTTCCAGCCGCCAGATGCTCGGCGGGGCGGCGACGTACAGGGCACCACGATACCACAGCGCCCCCATGGGAAAGGTCATCTTGTCGGCAAAAATGGTGCTGCGATCGAAGCGTCCGTCGCCGTCGGTGTCTTCGAGCATCCGCACAAAGTTCGGCAATTGTTTGAGCAGGTCACCCGATCGCAAGTTCTTGCCGGCCGTCTCGGCGACGAACAGGCGGCCCCGATCGTCGAAGCCAGCCATCACCGGATACTTGAGCATCCCAGAACCGGCCACCTTTTCGATGGTGAAGCCTTCCGGCACCCGCGGTAGGCGTTCTTCGGCACGCAGGGAGACACCCGCACTCAGAAAAATGATGCTGGCCGCAACAGTCAAAAATCGAACGTACATGCCGACAGCCCTCCGTTTCGTATTTTCGACCGGTCGGTCCATTGCAATTTGACGCTCGGCATTCTACCAACTGCACCCGAGGAACGCAAAGAGTTGCCGAATGCCGGCGACCGCTGACCTCGAGACAGAATTAGTGCAGGGCAAGGGTCGGTATGGTAGGTCGATCACGACCAACAAGCCGCTGCGAGAGCTTGTTTCGGGATCGCCTGTTATTGATTGGCGGCAGCCAACAGTGTCGCCGTGTCGGCTTCGCTGGCCGGTTCGCTCTCGGCGATGAGACCCTCCGTGGTTTGCGACCACCAGTCGGCGACACGTTTCTGAGTCCAGTCGTCTCGACAGCCGCATGCCGCCAGCGCTGCTTCGAGAGCTGAGACGTCGGTGTAGCGGTTCTCAGGCTTCTTTTTCGAGGCATTTTATGACGACCAATTCCAAATCGGACGGGATCTCTGGATTCACGTCTGTGGGGGGAAGCGGAATCTCGTTGGCGTGAAAAAAAATGACCTTTTAAGGGATTCTCGCCAGAAAACACCGGCTGGCCGGTCAGCAGAAAATAAGCCGTAGCCCCCAGAGAATAGATGTCCCTGCGTGCATCGAGTGTTTCACCGACTGCCGTTTCGGGACAGGCAAACAGCGGCGAGCCGATGACCGTCCCGTCGATGGTCAGCTTGATGGAATCGGCGTGGGGGACCATTGACTTCACAAGTCCGAAGTCGAGCAATTTGGCAACGTCGTACAGGCCGCCCCTCTCGGCAGCGAAGATGTTGCCCGGTTTGATGTCGCAATGAATCAGGCCGACTGTGTGCGCTTCCCGCAACGCCAAACAGACCTGGCGCAGCAGAAAGACAACACGTTCGGGCGGTAAAGGTCCGTACCGATCGACGATTTCCTGCAGGTTCATTCCGGGCAGAAACTCCATGGCACGATAAAACGTGCCGTCGTTGGTATGGCCGTAATCGTAGATTTCGATCGTGTTCGGATGCATCAAATTGGCGGTAGAGCGAACTTCGCTCTCGAAGCGGGCGATTGCGCTGGGATCATCCGCTCGGTCGGGGAGAATCAGTTTGATTGCGCACGAACACTTCAGCAGCCGGTGTTCTGCCAGATACACGTCGCCCATTCCGCCCGAGCCCAGCTTCTGACGAAGTGTGAACGAACCCATCCGCTGGGCATCGAAGGCTTCCCGCCGCAGGCTGCCGAACCGGTGCGATCCGTAGACCGCCGTGACCGCGGCAATCGCAATCCAGATGGACATCGCGGATAAGCCATCTCCTTCGAGCAGATACTGTCTGACGGCGGGTGTTCGGGATAAAATTTCCGTAAATGTTGATCAAAATCATCCACCGCGCCTAAGACGATGGTCATCGTCATGTGCGGAACCAGCACCTGAGGAGCCGTCGTCATCTCCGGCCCCCAGCCGAGGAGATTACGAACCAGAAATGCCAACGCTCCGCCGAACAGAATTGCGGCGGACACTCGTTACCTGCGGCCCAGCAGACAGCGAAGACCTTCATTGAACAGCGCCGAAGAATCGGGCATCAGCCCGCCCTGCGGACAGAACTCGCGCGGGCCGGATTTTCCGGAAACGACCATCCGAGCGCTATCGTACCGGGCGCCGTCGTGAGAGTGAGGGGTCTCGTCATTGCTGGCCATTGTCCGGTCGCCCTTCGATCTCCATCCGGTTCCGATCGGTTGCACGCGTCGTGGAGACGGTTCTTATCTCGCTCTCTCGATTATAGGCGGCACCGCACACCTTGGAAAGAGGCGGACCGAGCCATCCATTCCGGGGCTTCGTCCACAGCGGGATCACCGAAACAAAGCATCATCCGCAACAGAAGATGCTGTCGAATAAGTGAACTTTACAGCGCCGATTGATGGTAAAACCGTCCCGGACGACCGCCCCATCTCAACACTCCCCATCGCGTGACAATCCGTTGTGGAAATCCCGCGCCCGTGTTCACGACGTCTCGGTGCGGTCCAGAATTTTGATGAGGGCCAGATAGCGGCGGTCGCGCTGTGACTGCTTCTCTTCGATGATCTGCGGAGTATACTCGAAGACTCCCTGGCCCGTTTTGACACCGAAGCGGCCCTCCTCAACCAACTGACGGATCACCGTGGGGAGCGTGGTGTCGGAGCTGATCTCGGTGACCAGATTCTCGTAGACACGGCCGGTCACATCCAGTCCTGCAAAGTCGTTGACCTGCAGCGGACCGATAGCCGCCAGACGGAACCCCATGCTGCCGCGAATGGCAAGGTCGATCTCTTCCGGTTCGGCGATGCCGCGGCTCAATAGGTCCCAAATTTCGCGGTACATAGCGATCTGCACGCGGTTGACCAAGAAACCGGGGATCTCCTGCCGCAAATGCACCGGGGTCTTCCCGATCTGCTGGAGCAGTTGTAGGGTCTCCCGACACGTTTCAT
>CAUZTK010000169.1:0-8420 GCA_963582395.1 Planctomycetota bacterium
GTCGGTGATTTACCAACCTCCTGAACTGGGCCAAGGAGGTGATGCCGGCGCTGATGAAACAAAAACAGGCCACCCTGTGGTTTATTTTCGACGAGACGAGCAAGCCGAACTTTGTGGTCTCCGGCTCGGATTGGGCCGACTTCAATAAAGTTGAGAAATTGATCCTCAATAACCCGCAGTTGGTGGCATCGGCCGACACAATTCAGGAACTGGCAGCAAAAGTTGGGCTGCCCCCCACAAACCTGGTGGAAACGATTCGGCGCTACAACATGCTGGTCGAGCAGGGCCAGGATCAGGACTTCGGCCGCTTCGGGCCTGAACAGCCAAACGCCGAGCCCATGTCCCCCAAAATCGAGACTCCGCCGTTTTATGCGATGCAGACCTTTCCCTTGACCCGTAAAAGCATGGGCGGCGTGGCCATCGACCTCAAATGCCAAGTTCTGGATAAGAATCGGCAACCGATTCCAGGCCTGTATGCCGTGGGTGAGTTAACCGGCTTGGCAGGAATCAACGGAAAGGCGGCATTAGAGGGAACATTCTTGGGTCCCTGTGTCGTCACGGGCCGGGTTGCGGCGCGGTCCGTCTTGGGAGAATTGGGAGTTACCCGAGGTGAAACCACAGCTGACGTCATCGGTTGCAGCACCTGCCACGACATGGAATCGCTTCTGGCTGAGCCTCGTCCGGGATATTGGCATTTCGAGAAAGTACACGGGAAAATTTTGGAACGCCGAATCGACTGCCGTCAATGTCATCCCGAACTCGCACCGTATCGGTTGGAGGGCCATCACATCAATCACCAGGCGCTGGCGGCCAGTTGTGTTCGATGTCACGTGGCCCAAGAATGACCGGCGGCAACGGGATCTAACATGCGCATTGCTGAGCTGTTTCACTCGATTCAGGGCGAAGGGGAGTTTGCGGGAACACCGACGGTCTTTGTGCGGACCACCGGCTGCAATCTGCGTTGCTGGTTCTGTGATACGCGCTTCACGTCTTGGCAACCGCAAGGGGTTGGTTACGAATGGCAGGATGTGCTCGAACAGGTGCTCGATTACGATTGCGAACATGTCGACGTGACCGGCGGCGAACCGCTGCTGCAACCGGACGTGGTGCCGTTGACGCAGGCGCTGACCGAAGCCCGACGGTTCGTCACCATCGAGACGGCCGGAACCGTCTACCGGCCGGTCCATGCCGATTTGATGTCGATCAGCCCGAAGCTGGAGAACTCGCGGCCGCCATCCGGCATCTGGGCCGAGCGGCACGAACGTCTCCGCGAGAATCGCGACGTGATGGCACGTTTGTGTGACGAGTATCCGTATCAGCTCAAATTCGTCATCGACCACCCCCATGACGTGGAACAGGTCGAACGCTGGCTACGACGGTTTCCCCAAATCGCTGACGACAAGGTGTGGCTGATGCCGCAAGCGGTCACCGAGCATCAACTTCGCGACAAGACAAGTTGGTTATACGAATTGGCCGCAGCCCATGGTTGGCGCGTCTCGCCTCGCTTGCACATCGAGCTGTTCGGCAACGTGCCTGGCAGGTAACTGGAAAAATCCCGCTGGGAATATTGCGAGCGAGAGTCACCGGCGCAGCTAGCCGGCGATTTTCGGGTGATCGTCCGGCGGTGGGCCGTCGAGGGAACCGTCTTCGTGCGAAACTGTTTCAACACGACGCAGCCCGCCGGCCATCGGTAGATCGTTCAAAGTGCGCAGACCGAAAAGTTCAAGAAACGTTCGTGTCGTGCCATAGAGGAAAGGGCGGCCGAGAGATTCGTCATGCCCCACAATTTTCACCAGTCTACGTTCCATCAACTGCTTGAGCATCTCGGTACACTGCACACCACGGATCGCTTCGACGTCGGCCCGCGTCACGGGTTGCCGATAAGCAGCAATGGTCAGCGTTTCCATGGCCGGCAGCGAGAGCTTCAATTGTGACTGCCGATGGTGCAGCTTGTCGAGCCAGGACGCGAAGACTGGGCGGGTCAGCAGTTGGAAACCGGTGGCGACCCGTTCAACCCGAAAGGCCGAGCCGCCGGCGTCGTAAGCCGCATTCAGTTGGTTGATGATTTGGCTGGCTTCGGCGGCGTCGATGAGCGTGGCCAGTTGCGCCAGCTTACGAGTTGAGAGCGCACCGTCGGCGACAAGTAGTACTGCTTCGAGCCGGGCCGCTTTCGGTGTTCGCCGCTGTTGTGGCGCTGCGTCTGGGTTCGCCGCGCTCGCCAAATCATCAACTCGGCGGGCAAGCCATGACCAGAGAAATCCCGCACCAGGATTCAGCCGGAAGCGGAGGTCCCAACCGACGATGCCGTCGCCGTGTTGCAGTCGAACTCGGCTGTGCGGCGAGCAGAGATCTAGCATAGTCGGAGTTTTTTCACAAGTGCCGGGATAACCGGAACCATTCGAGTTGCGTTTCCAGTGCATCGAGTTTATGCGCGATTGGCGAGCAGTTTTATTGATCACCAACTTTTATTGATCACCCAATGCACCCATAACGCTGCCTGAAACGCTTTGCCTGATCCAGTCGTCGATTTGTGCCAGAACCTTCTCGACCGCTCGAAGCGGCTCATCAGCTTCGGCCTCAAACAGCCGCCTCACACGGGGATTATCGGCGGGTGTCAAAAAACAGCTAAAATGAAACTCGTAGGGCCTTTCTCCGGCCGACAGTTGAAAGTGTTGAATCCCCAGCTCGTTTAAGCGTTGCACCGCCAAACGCCAGGAAAGCGGTTTGTGAAGATCGGCGGCGGCCGGCTCATTTTCCGAAGTGGAAGCGGCGGTGAACGAAGCGGGCAGCGAGAGCCGGCGATGATCCCCTCGGTGGTCGTCATCACCAACTGCGAGTAACTTGCCAGCCTGCGGGCCTGAGCGTCTGGAGAAGTCGGCTCGGTCGAACATGGGGGCTGAGTATGGGTTACGCCGACTTTGTTCTTCCGGCCCTTTGTCGGGATCCGGCGAGATGCGATTTGGCAGGTCGGCTGTTCGGATCGGCGCAAGTTGTCCCGATTCCGGTTGCCAGCCTTCGAAAGCTTCCGGCGGGAAACCGGTCGGCCGTCGACGCGGTTCGGCAGCAGAATGCGTCGGCGTGGTCGACTGCCCGGAACGACCGCTGTCGATTGTTGCGAACGGGTCGCCGGAACCAACTGCGGTGCTGGTACTGTCGTCGGAAAACGGGGCAAATAAATCATCAGCCCCCTGCCGAGTCGACTCACCGACCCCAATTTCGTGCCGTAATCCGAATTCGCCAAAGCCATTTTGATCGGGGTCATCTGCTGGCGAGGCCACCACAGGAGCGAATTGCGGAATTCCAAAAACACCGATGAATGCCACCACCGCCAAACCAACGAACATCAGCCATGTTGTTGCGGATTTATCAGATCGAGTGGGCATATGCGGGATGCCTCCATGCTCTACGAAAACGGCGATGCCAGAACCGGGAGGGCCGACGCGAACGGCTGGTCGTGCGGCGGCTGAAACGGAGCAACTGCGGGCCGAGCCTCGGAGTTCCAACATCCGTCGAAACAGCTCTTGCCTCCCGGTTCGACGGGCGGAAAACTATATCGCAACCGGCGGCTTCTCACAATCTGAATTCCTATGCCGGCTCGCGCGGCGACAGTGCCGACTCACAATCCCAAACCCTTCTCGGAAAGCTAATGGCTACCAAGTTGGGTGTGCTGCGGCGAGCTGACAAAACGATTGCTTCAGGGTGGCTTGCCTCTCGCCCCCGTTTTTACTTTGACGTCGTGAATGCTTTGCGAAATTGATGCCAAAGATGGATCGAATCTGACGACACACCGCCGCAACGCACGTTTGGTGGATGACGAATCCTCTGGAAGTGACCGGGTTGTTGGTCACAAGCCAACGGGCTTGTTGGTGACCAGCGAAATTCACGCGGGGCGCGTCGATTTTGATCGATTGTAGAAATGGGAGCTGCGGCAGAATGATTTTGAACAGCATCGATATCAAAACTGCTGGTTTTATTGCAGCTTAGCGGAATCCGCGATGAAGAGGCGAGCGACCGTCGCCGGCAGTTGTACTGACACCAGCTCCGTCATTCCGAATCTACGCGTCCTTTCACGGCTGCAGAGTCGCCAAATAGGCGAAAACTGTTTGCGTGAATTTCGTAAGTCCGCTATTTTATGTCAATTCAGGCGAAGGGGTCTGGCCCGATTGAGGACAAAAGTTTGCCGGGGGGGAACATAAGTTTGTTTGAGTCGCGAAGTTCGGATTGACAAAGGGCCAGACCCCCTCGCGCGTTGCTAAGGCGCAGCTCTTGTAAGAATTGCAAAGTGGTTGGTAGAAATTCTAAACCGAACAGCGGGCTGCACGGTTGTGGTGGGCTGCACCGTGACCCTTCCCGCGGGACTGCGGATTGCAAGTGACCAAGCCGTTTTTCGCAGAGAGGAAATCCCATGATCGCTCATTCCATGAAACTGAGCTTCATTGTTTCCTTGCGGCGGTCCGTCGTCGTAGTGGCCGTGTTGAATTTGTTGCCGGCGGTTCTGGCCAACGCTGATGTGAAGTCATCCAAGGCGAAAACCGCCGGCCGTTCGGTAACACGTGTGGAGACGAAAAACTCCAGGGTGGTGCATCCGCTTGTACCGGCACTGCGGTACGCCAAGTCGAGCTTGAATTCAATCCAGGCGGCGAAAGATTATGAGGCGACCTTCAGCAAACGCGACATTGTCAACCGCCGCGTTCATGCGCATACAACACACATCAAATATCGAGCCCAGCCGATGAGCGTTTACCTGAAGTTCAAGGAACCGCACGCAGGGCGGGAGGTCATTTACGTCGCAGGCCAAAACGACGGTAAGTTGCTGGCCCACGAAACCGGCATTAAGTCCATCATCGGCACAATTGCCCTGCTGCCGAGCAGCCCGCAAGCCATGTCGGAAAGCAAACACCCGATCACAGAAATCGGCATGGCCAAGCTTGTGCAGGGTGTCATCAATCAGTGGACAAAGGAAACAAAATACGGCGAAGTTCGGGTCGAATACTATCCCGATGCCACGCACACCAAGCTCGGAAAGATCAAATGCCGGGTCATTCAAACAACTCATCCCCGACCTCGCAAGCAGTTCAAGTTTCACATGACTCGGCTGTGGATCGACAGGAAGACGAACCTTCCTGTCCGGGTCGAACAGTGGGGATTCCCGAACGGAAATGATCAAAATAAGCCGCTACTGGAGGAGTACACCTATCGCGACGTTAAGATCAACGTCGGGTTGAAAAACATCGATTTCGACGTCCAGAACTCGAACTACAATTATTGATGCTCATTCTTTGGTTCGGCCAATCGCTGGCTCGTCACAAAGTCCTTGGCACGGTGGGCGCAGTTCGCCCATCGTGTTTTTGTTTGTCTTTTTCGGGAATTTCAGCAGCCACCGGATCGAACTCCAATTCACGCACGCCTATCGAACCGTTAGAATTCACGGAAGTCCTCGGGGATGTCGCCTCGAACCGACTACGCTCGGACCGGGCTTCAACCGAAAAAGGACAAAAAAAGGACATGCGGTTTTTGACGGCGCCGGTTTTGGCGCGCGACCTGATTGTCGTTCGAAAAATCGACGAGGTTCGCCGGCACGTTGCTGCTGCGCGCCGGCGGGGAGATGAAATTGGCCTGGTTCCCACCATGGGCGCGCTGCACGCCGGTCATCTCAGCCTGGTGCAAACGGCCCGTGAAGAGTGCGACTTTCTGGTCGTCAGTCTTTTTGTCAACCCGGCGCAGTTTGGCCCGCACGAGGACTACGACCAATATCCCAGACCCTTCGACTCCGATCTCGACGCATGCCGCGACGCCGGCGTTGATCTCGTCTTTTGCCCCGAAACATCAAGTATTTACCCTCGGCGGTTTTCGACATTCGTGGACGTCGAGAGACTAGCAAAGGTCTTGGAAGGAAAGTTTCGGCCGGGGCACTTCCGGGGCGTTGCCACCGTTGTGCTGAAGCTGCTTCATATCGTCTTGCCCGACGTGGCCTACTTCGGTCGCAAGGATTATCAGCAGCAACTGCTCGTTCGGACCATGTGCCGAGACTTGGATCTGCCGGTCGAAATTCGGACTTGTCCGACCGTGCGGGAGTCGGACGGATTAGCGCTCAGCAGCCGCAACCGTTATCTCACCCCAGACGAACGAAAATCAGCGATCTCGTTGTCACAATCGTTGAAACGAGCCAAAGCCCGGCTGGAATCAGGCGAGACGGACCTCGCTGCCGTTCGAGGAGCGATGCTCGATTCTATCCAGGCGGCCCCCGGGATCAGCGTCGATTATGCGACCGTCGTGCATCCCGAAACGATCGCGCTGGTGGCGGCTCGTGTCGGCCAGGTGCGGCTGATCGACAACTTACCGATTCGGCTTTTCACCGTTCGATGAACCACGTCTGAGAAAGGCAGTTTCCTGATGCGTCAGACGCTGTTCCGCATTCGCTTGGATGACATCTGGTCGCTGGAACCGGTCGGCGGCGTGACGGCGGTCGGGTTGGGAAACATCGTCCTGCTCCTGTGGCTGCTGGTCGCACTGAAGTGGATGTTCGGCACCCTTCACACCTCGGGCATCAACCCCCAACAGTTGCCCTCCCTCCTGACATGGGTCGGCAGCGCGGTTGTGGTCTTGCTAGTTGGTGGCTGGTTGATTCCAGATGGAGTGACGTCAATTCCGGTGTTCGGTTACGGCTTCATGCTGTTTCTTGGGTTCTTTACCGCTGCCTGGTCGGCAGCGCGACGTGCTCGACGTGTCGGCCTCGAGGGCGATCTGATCTGGAATCTGGCCATGTGGATCATGGTGTCGGGGATACTTGGCGCCCGGCTGTTCTATGTCATTCAATATCGCGATCGGGTTTTCGCAGGCAAAACCGGGTTCGAGCGTGTGACCGCTCTGATCAACCTGCCCGACGGTGGACTCGTCCTTTATGGTGGCGTCATTTGCGCTTTGATCGGATTTTTTCTGTTCTGTCGCCGCAATCAGGTCAAACCATTGCTGATGGCTGACGTCATCATGCCGTCGTTTTTCGTCGGGTTGGCGTTTGGTCGCTTGGGCTGTTTGTTGAACGGTTGCTGCTACGGCGACCCCAGCCATTTGCCCTGGGCCGTTCAGTTTCCCAACCCAAGCGTCCCGTTCTCAGCGCTGGTCGGCCGCGGGTTCCTGGACGAAAACGCTTTGGCTACGTTTCCGCTGCACCCCACCCAGATTTACAGTTCGCTCAACGCGCTGCTGTTGGCTTTCCTGACGGCCAGCTATTTCAGGCACCGGCGGCAAAACGGAGCTGTGCTGGCACTCTCGATGCTGCTGTATCCGCTAACACGGTTCGTCATCGAATTCCTGCGGGGCGATGAAATTGGCAGGCTGGGAACGTCGCTGACCATTTCGCAATGGGTCAGTCTCGGCCTATTTTCGATCGGTTTGGTGTTCACCGGCTGGTTGAATCGTCACGCGGTTCCGGCGACGTTGACCGCTGCAAAATCGGATGACCCGCACACCGTCTCCTCGAAACCGCGTCCGGTTGAACAACGAGCGCCCAAAGTATCAAGCGGCAACCGCGGCTAAGGGTTCGCGAAAAAATAAGTTTAACAATTTCGCAACATCCGAAATCCATCGGATCAAACTGAGTGGATGCAACTGTTCACCGATCCGTGAACGGTTTTCCTTTGATCATATGCCTTTGATAATACTATGAGCGCCCATACGGAGACTTGATCCAGCGCGGACGCAGCCAGCCGATGCAAGAGAACCACCAACGCGAGTCTGAACAATCCACGCTTGGTGATAACGAACCGAGAAAAACCGTGAGGGCAACGACCGTTTGCCAATCACTGTTGATGGGAGAGTGACTATGGATTCGACAAAGTCGAAAATGTTCTTTTCGACCGGTCAACGGCGGCGGTATCGGCGGATGAATCGTCGAACGGTGCTCAAAGTCTGAACGCTCGGCGCCTTGGGGTTGAGTCTGCCGCACTATCTGGCACTGCGCGATGCACGGGCGGCGGTCCCGGCGCGGGCCCAGTCGGTACTGCTAATTTACACGATGGGTGGCATCAGCCATCACGACTCCTTTGATCCCAAGCCAGACGCACCGAGCGAGGTTCGCGGGGAATTCGGGATGATCGCAACCAAGTTGCCCGGCGTACAATTCACCGACCAGATTCCGCGGCTGGCTCAGGCTGCGGATCGCTTTGCGCTCGTCCGCTCGGTGCATCATCAAGAGCGAAATCACGGTGTCAGCGCCTACTACATGCTGCGCGGATACACGCAGCCGACACCTGCGGCCGACCGGCCAGAAAACCAACAGAGCACAAACCCGAACATCGGCTCGCACGTGGCGCGGCTCATCGAGCCGTCCAACGGGCTGCCGCCTTACATCTGCGTCCCCGCTCTGTCTTACTTGGCTCAGATCCATTATTACACGGCCGGTTGGATGGGCAGGACGAATG
>CAUZTK010000170.1:0-8411 GCA_963582395.1 Planctomycetota bacterium
CAATATGCAGGCGTCGCTTCAATAGCAAGTCGATTGTCAGCGCAAACGAACGACCACTGTCCCAGCGACTTCCAGGTGGTTCGTGGCCGTAGGATGTTAACAGCGTCAGCTTTTTCCCGAGATGGGGATGTCCGACGGGGTTGAATTCGGGAACGTCGGTATGCCGTGCGGCGACGACAATTGTGCCATCTTCGGCGGCGATCTGCATACCTGTTTGAATCGCGGCCCACGTCGAGGCCGTTTCGATCACGAGATCGGCCCCCGCGCCGTCAAAGAATTCAATCACTCGTTCCACAAAATTTTCTTCGTGCGGCCCGACGGCCAAGTCGGCCCCCATGAGGCGCGACATCCGCAGCCGATCTTCGCTGGTATCGATGCCGACTGTACGAAAACCGAATGCCCGGCAATAGGCCAGCGCAGAGAGTCCGATGACTCCCTGCCCGACGATGGCGACATTCTCGCCCGGCGCAGGGCGGCCCCGCCGAAGTGCAATATGCCCGACTTCCAAAATGTTCAGGAAGACCGCCTCGTCGTCGGAGATCGCCTCGGGCAGTTTGATGGCGCTTTCGGCGCTAACGGCCGACATCTGCATATGCGGTGATGGCACGTACACACGATCGCCGATCGCAAAACCGACCGTTTCCGGACCGACCTCAACCACGTCGCCGACCATCGAGTAGCCGATCTCGGTCGGCAATACGAAACGCACGCGCTCATGTAGGAACTCTCCCGCCTCGTCGACCGGCTTGGCCCGATAGACGCGAATCTCGGTGCCGGTGCTGATGGCCGTAACTCTGGCGCGAACGACCAACCCACCAGGAGGACACTCAGGTTCGGCAACATCCTCAAAGACCACCTGCCGCGGTCCTGTGACAATCAGACGTTTCATCGGTTCCCTCTTGTTATGCTGGCGTTCTTCGTTCCTGACTGCCTTTATTCACGCTTGGATTTCGGAGCCGCGTACGAGTGCCCGCCAAAAATTTCTCTGATTTCCGCGGCTGTTTTGGCATTTTCCAGCCGGGCGATCTTCTCGGCTTCCTCTTGGAGCATCGCCCGAACGTTGGTCAACACAGACTTCAGGTTGGCAGCCGGGAATTTGCAGGCCCCGGTTTCGTCCATGTGGATGATCTCGCCCGGAGAGACGTCCATGCCGGCCACCGCAACCGGAACATTGACCGCGTGTACGGCCATACCGCCATGTCCGGCCGTGCTCCCGCTGAGCATGTACTGGAAATTCATCGGACGAATCTCGTCCAGATCGCGTGAAGGACCGTTCGAGATCGCGCCCACACAACCTACGGCTTTCATGGACGTGGTCATAATCCCTCCCGCCAGGCCCACTTTGCCGGCGATTTCAGGAGGAAACTTCTGCTGAAACACCAGAATCGACGGCTTCTTCGCTGCATCTAATGCGTCGATCACGTCCAGGAATGATAAGCGCGAGTAGTTCGGGTCAGGCAGCCCGAACACGCAGGTGACGGCATAGCCGACAGTTCGTCCGAGTTGCGGAAACATGCAACGCACCGATTGATTGGTATACCAGTTTTCGGTCCAAGGATTGTAAAGCCCCAGGCAAAGCGGATGTTCGGGATAGGTCGCCACCACGTTCGTGATGGACGGCGTGTCAAAGTTTCTCAAATCCTGTAGAATTTCATGATCAGTCATGATTGCAGTGTCTCCTCTCGGTTGACAGGCCAGGCGGGCCAGGGAATTCCGATTCGCTGCAGCGCCGATTGCTGATTATGGTATGCTGAAGTGCGTCAGGCAATCCAGACAATGCTGCACAAATCACTGGATGATCGCAGCTTCTCGAACTTCCCGTCGCTGGGCAGCAAACTTTTGCCGGCGATCGCCGCTGCAACCCACCAGGCGAAGTGTCCGTTGATCTTGCTTGGGACGCACAAACAGCTCACAATGGGCAGTCGGCTCCTTCCTGTTTATCCGATACAGGTACTGACACACCACACAAGTACCGACACAGCCTTCTCCTGCAATTGCCGACCACCAAATGGACGAATTCCATGTTCTCCATTTTCGATTCAACCGTGAAATTGTGCGACGGATTTTCACGCCGCGAGATTCTCCGAGCGGGAAGTGCCTGCTTGCTTGGACTACCGGAGATCGGGGGGCATTTGTTGGCGGCGCGTGAGCAGGGGGCGCCGGAACCGAAGGCCTGCATCGTCTTGTTTCTGTTGGGCGGCCCCCCGCAACATTCGACGTGGGATCCCAAACCTCATGCACCGTCCGAAGTTCGCGGCGAATTCGGCCCGATTTCCACGGCCGTTCCCGGAGTTCAAATCAGCGAGTTGATGCCGCGAACGGCCAGAATGATGGATCGAATTGCCCTCTTGCGTGCGGTTGTGACGAACGACAATGCGCACTCGTCGAGCGGCTATGCGATGATGACTGGGCAACCGCACACGCCCCGCAATCGAGAGAACGCGAATCCAGGTCCGCCAAACAACTGGCCCACGATGGGGGCTGTGGTCGGGTATCTCAGCCACGGCCCTCAGTTGTTGCCGGCCGCCGTGCGCCTCCCGCATCACATCTACAACACAGATCTATCGGTCTGGCCGGGACAGGATTCGGGCTGGCTTGGTCCCGCGGCCGATCCGTGGCTGCTGAAGTGCGAACCGGCATCTCCAGAGTTCGATCTGCCGCAGTTCCGATTGCAGGCCGACATCAGCCTGGGCCGGCTCAGGAATCGGCAATCGCTGCTGGGGCAACTTGAGTCGAAACTTCGGCTTGCTGACCAAAGTGGACCGGCAGGCGCCTATTCGGATCAACGGCGGCAGGCGCTCAACCTGCTGGCATCTCCCTTAGCCCGGGCCGCATGTGATCTTTGGCGCGAAACCGATCAGGCGCGAGACCGCTACGGCCGAGGTCAGTTCGGCCAAAGCGTGCTTCTGGCCCGCCGCCTTGTGGAATCTGGAGTCAAATTCGTGCAGGTCAACTGGTTCCGTGGCGCGGACGAGCCGGCGGCGAATCCCTGCTGGGACAGTCATACAGATGAGACGAACCGTTTGAAGAACGTGCTGGTTCCTCCGTTTGATCAAGCGTTTTCAGCGCTTCTCGATGACCTCGAACAACGCGGCATGCTGGACGAGACGCTGGTTGTTATCATGTCGGAATTCGGGCGCACACCAAAGCTCGACAAACGGGGCGGTCGTGGACACTGGGGCTACGTTTTCTCAACGGCCCTCGCCGGCGCCGGCATTCGCCGGGGGACGGTCTTCGGAGCGTCCGATGCGCATGCAGCCTACCCCAAAGCTGACCGCGTGGAACCGAAAGACATAACGGCTACGATCTTTCATTGCCTGGGATATCATCCTCAAACAGTGTTGCACGACCCATTCGGCCGCGAGTTCCCCATTAGCCGGGGACGCGTCATCGAAGAGATTGTGTGACCCGGCGGCGAACTCTCCCGCGTCGACACACCGATGGTCGGGCTGTTATTGTCATTCTTGTCGAGCAAGCGGCACCGGCGTCTCGTCGGTAGTGTTCCCTGACCCATGATCAGCCGTAAACAAAGGACTCCATGATGAAACATCCGATGAACGACCTCACCGATCGTTTTCCCAAAGGCAGCCGAAAGGGCATCAGTCGTCGCAGATTTCTGGCCGCCACCGCCGGTTCCCTCGCCGCCCCGGCGGTCTGGTGGAACTCGCAACAGGCGGCCTTTGCCGCCAAAAAGAAAGCCGAAGCCGAACACGGCAAGATCACTATTACCGACATCGAAGTCCACGACATCACCGAAGAATACGTCGATTGGATTGCGTATCAGCTCAATCATTTTTACGGTCCCTCCCACCGCACGGTGTACGTCGTACACACCAACACCGGGCTGATCGGGCTGGGTGAGAGCGGAACTCGCGAGTCGGATGAGGTCATCGAACAATACATCGGCAGCAGTCCGTTCGACTGGATCGGCGATGAGACCTCACTCGGACTGGGCACCGCCATGTACGACTTGATGGGCAAAGCGGCCGGTGTGCCGGTCTACAAGCTATTCGGACAACGTTACCGCCGCTGGGTCCCGATCGGTTCCTGGACCGTCTCCACGCATCCGAAACGGATGGCCGAAGCAGTTGTGGAGTACTCGCGGCGCGGCTACACCTGGCTGAAGTTTCATCTGTCTCCGTTCGAAAACGTCATCGACCAGATCGAGGCGATGCAGGCGGTCGCGCCGGAAGGGTTCAAGTTGCACTTCGACATTTCGATGCGCGGCACCGATGACCACATGTTCGATCTGCTGGAAAAAATGGCCCGCTATCCGATCGCCGGCTGTTTCGAGGACCCGTTGCCCTCCAAGGACATTGACGGCTACATCGAGCTCCGCAAACGAGTCCGGCTGCCGGTGTTATTGCACCACAGTCCGTTGGGGGCGACCTTCGAAGTGATGAAGCGTGCCGCCGACGCCTACATTCTGGGCCACTCGAAGATCGGAATGGCCATCCGCCGGGCCGGTTTGTTCGCCGCCGCCGAGGTCCCCTTCACGCTGCAGAACGTCGGCGGCCACATTACCCGCTCGATGACGACCCACATGCAGGCCGCTTTCAAGACCGCCAGCTTCCACTTTCAGTGCGTTGCCGAAACCCGGAAATCGGACGTGGTCAAGGAACAGCCGGAACCGATCAACGGATTGCTGCGGGTCTCGGAACAGCCGGGTCTGGGCATCACCCTCGATCGGGGTGAACTCAACCGGCTGACGAAGCTCAAACTGCCCCAGCAGAAAAGGTGGATCATCAAGACGGCCTTTAAAAACGGCACCACGATGTACAACATCGCCGACCCGAAACAGTCGATCTTTCTGGTTCGGCCCGACATTCGGCGGCTGATTCCCATGAGCTACGCCGCTCCGCTCTCCACCCAATACTGGGACGACGACGGAAGCGCAAAATTCCAGACCATGCTCAAACGGATCGAAAAAGAGGGCGTCGTGCTGCTCCGCAACTCGACGTAGACTTGGTGGCTTTGGTGGTGAGATCTCTTGGTTGCGTCCAAAGGCCGCGCTCTGTTTCGCGGCAGGCCGCTGCAAACCGGTCACTTTTGTCGGCGAAGTCTTTGCAAGACTGTGTCGGCCTTGAATCGGAATTCCTGTCGCCGGTGCCGGCGGGAAACGTCCTGTACCAGTCCAGTTAATTTCGTCCGTTGCCGGGCCGTGAAAACACCGGCCAGGCTGCTCAAGGCATCCAGCGTGTTTTTCAACCGCAGGTCCTGCTCGTACTCCAGGTAGGAAATCTGTTTCCGCCGCTCGATTTCGTCTGAACCGGAGATACTCTGCGGATCGAACTCAACGGCTTCCTTAAGCACCGCCTCGAATACCGCAAGTCCGGCCGTTGAATTTCGGCGGGTCAATCCCAATGCGGCGTTGAGTTGGGTATTCGTGTTGGGATCGTCAAGCATTACGCGCAGCCGCCGGTCTGACGCCGGCGTTTGAATCAGCCCCAGCGCAAAGGCACTCAACTGCCGGACCGCCGGTTCGGTGTCGGCCGAGACCTTGATGAGGCGTGCAGTCAGCGAAGCGTGCTGGAACGTCGAGCCGTCTTCTGCCGCCCGGCTCGCCAGAATCGCCACCGATTCAATCGCCGTTTGGCGAAGACCCACATCGTGCCCCGGCTGAAGGGCCCGTTCGAGCACGTCGATCACTTTTGGGTCCGGGTCGAGCAGGGCCATCGATTTTGTCAAAAAAATCTGAAAGTTCAGGTCGTTCTGCACGTGCGACTTCCGCCCCAGTTCCGCATCCAGCAGGTTGGTCAACTTGTCGATGATGACCGGATTGTTCACCAGCTTCTGCTTTTCGGCCCCGCGTTTAACGTCGGCCTGAAGCATGACCGCCAATCCATGAGCAGCCCGAGTACGACGAAGCTGGTTATTGTTGCCCAGTTCTACGACCAGCGACTTCCAGTCCTCTTGGCCGGCCGCCAACTTGCCAAACATCGCCCATACGGCAACCACGACCAGCACAATCACGCCGGGGACCAGAAATAGTTGGGCGATGAAGCCGGCCGAGGGAGGCTCGACTGGCGGTAGTTCTGTCGCATCCACCGGGCACGTTTTATCAACTGCGGCGAAGTCATCCGCTGGCCGACTCGACTCATTGTCTTCCAACATAGACATCAAATGCTGCACTCGATGTTCGGGTCAATTTTCGAAGTTCCGCCGGCGCACGACGCCCGCATCATTTCAGTCTAGAGACGAATTCGGCTCGGTCAAGAGACGCACACGTGCTGGAGTATCGAGTACCGTAGGTCATGCACCCGTGCATGACCTACGGGCGGGGTTTGGTAGGCTGATGACATGCCGCGTTATCGTCGTGCTATGGTGCCGGGGGCACGTTCTTATTCACGGTGGTGACTTTCCGTCGCAGACCGCTCTGCGCCGATCCGTGGGCGCGGCAATTGCTCGGCAGCGTGATTCGGCGTTGCCTGCTTCGCTCCGCCGCGAACGCTTCAATGGAGTATTCGACTGGTGAACCGTGACGACGAAAATCATGTACGGGTGCATGGCTTACTTGACTGTTACTTCAAGAATTAGTGGAGAGTTCAGCGATGAGCACCTTCTCTTGAACAGTGCAAACCAGACAAGAAAGAGACCGGTGGATGTTAGAGTGGCGCCCATCGCGTAGTTTTCGAGTAACACTGGCAGAATTGAACAGTCTCCAAAGATCCACCTGGTAGTTGGGAACCATTGGAGATATTCCTGATTCAGAAGAATTGCGAACATCCAAAGAAATTGAATACCACCGAAAAGGGCTGGAAGCGAAATCAACAACGCGGCGGCACGCAGTGGTCGATTGACTGCAGCCGAATCATGCGTACCAAACTTGCGACTTGCTGCCTTGGACGCCCAGAACACTGCGGCTAGATGAATGGAACCAATTAGGGCTGCTGCAATGGTTCCTGACAAATAATGCGCCCCTCCTCGAGAGACGGCGCTGAAAGCGAATGCTGGGATGGCAAGCGCAACACTCATCAGTGCCAGACAACGCAAAACGAAGGAATGGGCGCATCGATTGAGCACAGTATCGGATCGACTGGTCGATGCTGCGTTCATGCTGTCACCGATGGGACGTTGCCAGATAACTACTAATTAATCGACATCAAATCTCCACCGAATGCGAGTTGTCTGGTCAGGATAACGCATATTCTACGCTGTGCTGATTTCAGCTTAACCTTTTCACGGTAGGACGAGTTTTCCTGGTCACTGCCACGGCCTCGCTTCCATATAACATGCGTACACATTATTGGAATCGTTGGGCAAGCCGACGTCAACCGTGCAATCGCATCTTCGTGCAAATGACTGGGGGTCAAGAAAGGTTTCTTGTTGGGTTGACCGTACCGTATTCGATGAGTTGAAATAAGCCACTACGCGGCAGAGATAGGCAGCCGGTGACAGCGCAGTCCTTGGTCTTGCGAGGTACGAGGGGCTCCGGGTCGCAGGAGCCAGACTGGTGGGGGCTGCGATTCTCTGTTCTAATGGCCGGCACGGCTGCTGCCACCCCGTCGTCTACAACCTCTGGACTACCACACCCGCAAGGAAACCGGCATCCGCTATGAAAACACAAATCGAAAATCCTCAGCCGTCTGAAAAAAAGCAGAGCGACCTGTTGTCGAGCGCCGAACGCACCATGCCGGGTGCCTGTCTGGGCATGCTGTGGTTACCGCCGGAACTCCGCATGGTCATGGTCCGCGGTCAGGGGTCGAAGCTCTACGATTCCGAGGGAGAAGAGTATCTCGATTACATGCTCGGTTCGGGGCCGATGATTCTGGGGCATGCTCATCCGGAAGTCGTGAAAGCAGTCGAGCAGCAGGTGAAACTTGGTTCCACGTTCTTTGCCCTGACCGAACCGGCCATTCGTTTGGCGGAACGAATTGTCGATGCGGTCCCTTGCGGCGACGCCATCCGGTTTCAGACAACCGGCAGCGAGGCGACGTTGTCCGCCGTCAGGCTTGCCAGGGCTTTCACCGGTCGGGAGAAAATCTTGAAGTTTGAAGGCGGATGGCATGGGGGCCACGATTTAGGACAACTCAGCGGAGCGCCAGCCGTCCCGCCGCCATATCCAACAGCAGAACCGGATTGCGATGGAATACCCCAATCCGCTTGCCAGGACACACTTGTGGCACCTTTTAACGACTTGTCTATCACAAGCGAGATCGTCGAAGCTCACGCCGGCGAGATCGCGGCGGTGATCGCTGAGCCGCTGCAACGAGCGGTCAAGCCCGAACTGGGTTTTCTGGAAGGTCTGCGAGAACTCACGAATCGGTTCGAGATACCGCTCATTTTTGATGAAATCGTCAGCGGATTCCGGATTGCCTGGGGTGGCGCTCAGGAGCGATACGGCGTCGTGCCGGACATGGCCTGTTACGGAAAGGCCGTCTCTGGTGGGTATCCACTTTCGGCGATCGTGG
>CAUZTK010000171.1:0-8402 GCA_963582395.1 Planctomycetota bacterium
GATGAACCGGCGAGCGACGGGAACGACGTAAAAAACGATCATCACCTCCACTTCGCCGTTCAGCGGGCATTTCCACGACCACTCGTCGCCGGCCGTCGAGAGAATCGACTCTTGCATGTTTTGCATGATGGCGGCGCGGCTGAAGAAAGGCACGTTGTCCGGGTCGGTCAGTTCGGCAATCGTGTCGGAGTTCGGCGAGGATCAGAACGAGTGCTAGGTGATGGCCCCCCAGAACAGTTCGGTTGCCGCCTGTTGCTCGCGTCTCGATAGTTTTTCAATCTGGGTCCGCAACGGCGGCTCCGGAAAGGCAAAGCCGGACTCGTACAGCGGTCGCTGATCTTTGGTGTGTTCGACCAACTGCAGGCCGCAGCGATCCAACAGTTCATAGACGTCGGTGACCGTGTAGGTGGGATCCCGCTTGTGGAGCAGCAGATCGTAGATCTCTGTATCGCCCAATTGTTCGTAGATCGGAAACAGATCGAGCGCCCGTTTGCACCAATTGGTTGCCGGCAGACGGTCGATGACGGCGTGGGCGTTTTCCAGTTCCTGGCCATCCAGATCGTGGTTGATCAATCGCATCAGCTTCTGCAGTTGGTCGATGCCTATTCTTCCGTATCGTCCGTAGAGCATCAACCCGATGGTACCCTCTTTTTTGAGGACCGATTTCAGAGGAGCCAGTCTCGCTGCCGGATCCTCAAGGTGGTGCAAAACGCCGCTGCAGTTGATGTAATCGAACGGTCCGAGGTCCATCTGCTGAAGATCGAGCAGCGACCCCTGGACCCCGTCAACCTTATCCTCAATTCCGCGCACTCGGGCCCGCTGCTGGGCTACGAGCATGGCGGCCTCGCTGATGTCGAGATAAACAATCTCGGCGTCGGTGTTGCGAAGCTACTCGGCCAGGTGCGTCACCGCATCGCCGGTTCCGCCGCCGGCAACCAGTGCTCGAAAGCCTTGCCGGAAATCACGCCGGCCCCGGTAACAGTAGAAATTCAACGCTCCCAGATTATCCAGCGGTGTCGCGTAGATGCGGCGGCGCTCGTCTTCGGGATCGCGTAGCGGGTAAGGAAACTTCTCGTATAGGGCGCGAACTCGGTCCGTGGTCTTCGGGAATTCAGCAATCGACATGGAGACACCATCTGTGCTTGGGAACAAGGCTACCGTTGTCAGTAGTCCGTTGCCAAAGCAACTGACAACTGACAACCGGTTGTGTCAACGTCGGTAGGGTCGGCAAACGAAGGGAAATCACCAACGACACGATAGCCAGAACCGGACGTAGCCCTGTTATCGCCCCGTTTTACGGCGCGAATCAAGCCGGCCCCGGTGAAATTGTGCCGATTTTTCGGAAAAAGAGAGCATCACTTCCATTCGCCCATCACGACTTCCAGCGTCATCTGTCGGCCGCCGCGCAAAATCTCCACCTTGACTTTGTCTCCCGGCTGCGTCGCCTTGATGCCTTCGATGAGCGCCTCGAAGTCGCGAGTCGGCTGGCCGCCGAACCGGGTGATGACGTCACGGACAAGAATTCCGGCCTGAGCCGCCGCCGTGCCCAGGGTGACCTGAGTGACCCGGCAGCCGTCCGGATTGCCGAACCGGTCAGTGCCGATGCCGAGATGCGACCGGCCGCGATCCTGGATCACCAGCGTCGGTAAGGCGGCTTGAAGCTCTTCCCGGCCCTTCTTCGAGATTGGGGAAGAGTTGCCGCTGCTGCTGACGTACAACACGGGCAGTCGCGGAACTCGCTTGATATACGACCGCAAGACTCGTTTGATATACTTCAACTCTTCATCGCCTCCCTTCCACCCACTGCCTAGCACAATAAGCCCGATCGAAGCCAGCGGTCGCTTCGGATTGTTTGGGTCGATGACCTTCCCGTTTTGGCCTTTGATAATACCGCCCAGTTTTTCAATCTGCACCAACGCCCGCTGTTCGCGGAGTTCCTCGTGGAGAGCCAGCACGCGATCGGCCCGTGCCGCCAGCGATCGGTTCGCCGATTCGGCCAGGATTTCCAACGCCTCTTCCGCTCTGTCGATCGTCGCCTCGTCATCCGAACTGGCGTACATCTCCCGTAAAATTCGGACGACTCGGATCTGCACACCTAGTGGGCCTGTTCTCGCGGCTTCACTCAACGGGCCGACCGCTTTTGCTCCCGCTTTCGGGAGTTCAAGCGTTGCCCGACGCCGAACGCCGAAGTTGTCGCTGTTGAGATCGGCAATCAGTGCTTCGATCGATCGCACAGCCGTGGACCGGTCGTCTTCGCCGACCGCCGCACCGGCAACTGCAACAGCGATCAGCAGCGCAAGCGGCACTGCCAGACGAATCTGGTCTGCAAGAATCACCGAATGCTCTCCTTCTCCCCCTGATCCGATCAAGTCTTGATATTCTTGACAAATATTTGTGACCATTTTGCACAAGATTTGATCGGCAACTATGTAAATGGTGACAGAAATCAGGCTATCCCACCATATCGGTTCCAATTGTCACTGATCAAGGACCATCTTCGCAACCATGCAGATCGCTCGGTGATCACACAGCCAACCTGTGCGGCAAGTTGTTCTGGTAGTTGAAACGGACCTGTTCCGTAAGAGTTGCCTCAATCGATGTACACAGTCTGGCGAGTAACGAGTGGCGAGAGTGGGGCTCGCCACTGACCACGGACTACTGACCATGGACAACGGACTGATGTTTCTGTTCCTTGAATTTCTTTATCGGCCGTCCTACACTCCCTTATCTTTGATCAGAAACGTTTTGATCGAATTCAAACGGTCAATTGCGAGCCGGCCTGATCCCGGACGATACTTTTCGGCATCGAAGGCCGATGAAATTTTTCCATGCAAATCCGCGTGAACGACGAGCCTAGACGGGTTGCCGACGGGACTACCCTCGCCGAGTTGCTTGGTGAGTTGCAGATGCAGCCGCGATTTGTTGCCGTCGAGCGCAACCTCGAACTGGTGCCCCGTTCCACGCATACACAATGTGTACTCGCAGAAGGCGACCGGCTGGAGATCGTGACGCTCGTCGGCGGCGGTTGAAACACTCGGCCAATGGTCGTCAGCACATGTCAGTCAACGTCAAGTAGATGAGACAATGGCAACCGATACCACCTTCAACACACCTTTGGTTCTCGGCACTCACGAGTTCACCTCGCGGCTGATTTTGGGAACCGGAAAATACTCCACCTACGATCTGATGCGCGACTGTTTAGCCGCCAGCGGGGCAGAGGTGATCACGGTGGCGGTCCGCCGGGAACGGCTGATCGACGCCGAAGGCCGCAATATCCTCGATTTCATCGATCTGGACCGGTACACCATTCTGCCGAACACCGCGGGCTGTTTCTCGGCCGATGATGCGATCCGAGTCGCCCGGCTGGGCCGAGAGATTCTCGAAGGGCTCGAAAACCCCGGGGCTGACTGGGTCAAGCTGGAAGTTCTCGGCGACAAGAAGACGCTGCTGCCCGATCCGCTGGCGACCGTCGGAGCGACCGAAAAACTGGTTGCCGACGGTTTTCAGGTGCTCTGTTACACGACTGACGACCCGATCACGGCCCGGCGGCTGAAGGAAGCAGGCGCGACTTCGGTGATGCCGGCCGGCAGTCCCATCGGCAGCGGACAGGGAATTCTCAACCCGAACAACATCCGCATCTGCCTGGAATACCTCAAAGCAGACGATCCGGATTATCCAGTCATCGTCGACGCCGGGGTCGGAACTGCCAGTGACGTGTCGTTTGCAATGGAGCTCGGCTGCGACGGCGTGCTGTTGAACACCGGTATCGCCGGCGCCGGTGATCCGCTGATGATGGCCGAGGCCATGAAGCACGCCTGCATTGCGGGAAGACAGGCGTCTGTTGCGGGCCGCATTCCACGAAAGCTCTACGCCACCGCCTCCAGTCCCGAGATCGGCGTGATCGCTCCGGGTCGTTGATTCCCTCTTTGCCGCTGCTTCGCTGAAACGGCGGCCGATAGCAGGTCTGGTCAGCGCGTATTGCACGCCGGTGGTTTCTTCGTCGGCACGGGTTGTTTCACGAATGATCTGGCAGACCTGCCCTACGTCGGGCCAATCGAGACGTCCCTTACGCCCACGAGGAAGCAAGATCTGGCGCTGACCGATCAGGGAGGATGCAGACGGCTTGCGGTAGCTGTCAGCTGGCCAAAGCGACCAGCAAGCCCCCGCGGGACTGGATTGCAAGATTCACTCTTTCTGCAGGAAAATATGGACAACCTCAAAACCACCACAATGATACACCCTTGCCCAACTGCAAACTCTGACCAGCCCTGCTGGCAGAAGACCACAAACTTGTTCCAAGTCACGAAAAGCGTTCCAATAGGATGATTCGCCCCGACAGACGGCAGCCTTCTGATTCCCGAGAAATCAACCATTGACCGGAGTAAGCCATGTCAACACTCGCCCATCGTTTGACCTTCAGTGCCCTGTTCACCTTATGCGGCCCCATGCTGCTGGCCGGTTCGGCGCAGGCCGATGAGAAAAAGCCACTGCCGAAAACATTCAGCGGTCTGCCGCTGCTGTATTTCGACGGCTTCGAATCCGGCAGGGCCGACAACTGGGAGCCGACCGACACCAAGGCGTGGCGGGTCGATCGGCAGGGCGTCAATCATGTCTATAATCAGTTCAACAAGAAAAGCAACTTCAAGCCGACGTACCGGTCGCCTTACAACCGCTCGCTGTTGAAGGGGATCAATGTCACAAGCTTCGTACTCGACGTGAAGCTGAAGTCAACGCATCCCGATTACGGACACCGCGACATGTGTCTGTTTTTCGGCTATCAGGACGACGCCCATCTGCATTACGTCCACTTCGGCAAGAAAACCGATGATCACGCCAATCAAATTTTTATCGTCAACGACGCCCCGCGGATCAAGATTTCGACAAAAACCACTCCGGGCACCAACTGGGATGACCAGTGGCATCATGCCCGCATCGTCCGCGACGTCGAAAGCGGAAAGATCAGCGTCTACTTCGACGACATGAAAAAATCGGTCATGACGGCCGTCGACAAAACGTTGACATGGGGCCGCGTCGGTGTGGGCTCCTTCGATGACACCGGTATTTTCGACGACATCCGCTTGTACGGAAGGAAAGTCGAACCGCTGAAGAAATAAGGCTGATGGGAACAGCTCGCCGCGAGCATTATCGCTCGATTCCAGGGTAGCAGTGGCTTGTCAATCTTCAAAAGATCGATTCGCTGCACGCCGCGCCGGGCGCCCGAGAGAGTGTGATCCCGAGGCGCGGCCGTATTGCGCACAAGCTGCCCGCGCTTCGTGGTGTCGCGAAATCATCTTCGCTGATTTCGTTCGGCGAGCATCGGAGGCTCGGGGCGTCTTCGGTTGACTAGATAAATTCCGAGCGCCACACAGACGCCGCCGACGCCCAGCCACGGAGACAGCCGATCGCCGCGCAGCAGCACGGCAATCGTGACGCCGAACAGCGGCGTGGCCACGCTGAAGATTGAGATGCCCGCCGCCGAATGCCGCTTCAGCAGTGCCGCCTGCGCGGCAAAGCAGAATCCCGAGACGACCACGCCCTGATAGAACAGCCCGACGACGGTCGGAATGTGCAAACTGCGCACCTGCCGCAACGACTCTTGCTCGAATGCGAGACTGCTGATGAAAAAAAGCGACATGCCGACCAGATCGTGCCACAGCATCAACTTGCCCGGTTCAATGTTCCGCATCGACACCTTCATGTACACGATCTTAATTCCCAGCACAAAGGCGCTGCCTGCCAGACAGAAATCGCCGGTCCGCGTCGGCTGATCCATTTGATGACCTGCAGACGATGGTGCCTCGGTCACCAACAGCGCAATCATTCCCCCGGCCGCCGCAAAAATTAGCCCCGCGATTCTCAACACCGACAGCCGGCTGAACTTCGTCAAAATATGATCGATTCCTGCCACCCAGAACACATAGGTGTTGATCAAAACTGACGCATGAGACGCGCTGGTCTGGGCAATTCCAATCGTAAACAGGCCGATTTGCAGAAACAGCAATAGGCCATTGATCAGGATCGGCAAACCCTGCCCGCGCTGCACAGGCAGTTGGCTGTTTTCGAATCGGCACCACAGCAGCATGAACAGCGAAGCCAGTGCAAACCGCACTCCCGCCGTCAGCAGCGGCGGCAACTCGTCGACTGCAAAGTGAACCGCCGTCGGTGTCCCGCCCCACAGCGCAGCCAACAGTAATGCCGTGATCGCGACGGCCGGTCTAATGGGCTGGTGTTCCGCTGATAAGTTTATTTTCAATGAAACCGTACTCTAAATGGCCACATAATATTTCTCAAGCGGTCGGTAAGCGTCCGGCCTGACCATGATGACGAGGGCTGGATTCGCCTAGCGTTGATGGCAAGCGAGGGCACGGCGGCCGTCTGCAAGCCGATTTGGAACGCTATTTCGGCCGTGTCCGTGACCTCAGCCAACTTCTGGATCAACCGGCGAAGCCGTAGCGGTTCCTGGAATTGCTAAGTAGCCGATAGGGCTAAGGAAGACCGGTTGCGTTCCCGGTCTCCCTCCCCTCCGAACCGTGCGTGCGGATCTCCCGCACACGGCTCTTCGGTTGATGGTTTTACCTCTGCGAGGATTGACTGGCAAGACGATGGGCTGTGACCAGAGAAAACAACCCGGCGTTTGTAAAGAAAGTATTCGGCCAGCGATGATGTATTCTAGGCTGTGACCGGTCGCCCGCTTCGTCTTCACGTGAATCGTGGCTCGAAGTTTCTTAAGGCTCTTCTTCCGTGGCCAGCGATGCTCGGCGTGGAAGTGATCGCCCAGGAAATCGAAGTTTCTTCTTCGGCGTCAATAATGCGAGTCTTCTCCGGGTGCAAGGTCAGGCCGGCATTTGACGTCCAGTCCTCGACCATTTTCAGAGCCCTCTCGGCGGTCGTCCGGTCGCGACACAAAATCACGAAGTCGTCCGCGTAACGTACCATCTTGAATCCCCTTTGGGCCATCAGTTGATCCAGTGGGCCGAGATAGATGTGACTCAACAGCGGCGAAACTTGCCTGTTTCTTGGGGATTTCAGGGGCCAAGAGGCCTCGTCGATTCGTGCTTTACTCGTCGCCAGAATCTTGAGGCTGTTTAGGACGTTGCCTCCGGTCGCCGTCCCTCGGCCTTCCACCTCGACGACCCTCACCCGGTCGTCCGCGGCGGCCCCCTCTCTTACGAAACCGTTCCGCCATTTTTTTCAGTTCGTCTTTGTCGAGGGCGCCATCTTTGTTCGTGTCAGCACGATCAAGGATTCGCTGCATCCGTTCGGGTAGCTCGTCCTGGCTGACCTTGCCGTCTTTGTTCTGATCGAAGCCCAGAATCCGTTCGATGAAGCCCTCGCCGCCGAATCGTCCACCGGGACCATCAAAGCCTCGAGGACCCCGAAAACCACGACGCCCTCTGGGGCCGCCACGGCCATCGAAATGAGAACGAAGTTCGTCGCGCGTCAGATTGCCATCGTTATTTTTGTCGAGTATTTTCAGGGCGGCGACTGCGTTTTCGATCTCTTTGGCCGAGATGACTCCATCTTTGTCGGCATCAAGGGCGATCACCAGGGGGTTCAGCGGCGGACCAAAAGGACGACCAGGACCGCGGTCACCTTGCCGGTCGCCGAGACGACCTCGCCGAGGACCGCCGGGACCTCGTTGGCGGTCTCTCGGTTGCCCGTCATTGGGGTCGGAAGGCTGTGCCGCCGCCAGGTCTACTAAAAATGCTAATGCCAGCAGAGCTACGAAACCGGTTTTTAGATTTCTCATCGCGTTTCTACAATTAAGAAAGGGGAGTCGAACGGGAGCCTCGACGGTGAGATTACGCCGGGACGGTTTTCGGTCACTTGTTTTGCTGCCCCATCGCCCGTCACTCCCAGACTGCAGTGCTGAAGTCCTGAGGCCGAGTCTTGGTGCAGGGTATAAATGTCGAGTGGATTTCGAGGCGTTTCATTGGCAGCCGATACATTGAACCCCAGCATCGCCCGTAGGTTTCGCGGAAAGGTCCGCCCAATCTCAGGATCCAGGCTTTTCGGTCTGCCGGTTGATGGAGGCTGGATGGCAAAAGGGTTATAAAAGAACTAGGTAGACGCGGAAGCTGCACGGCCGATGGCGGATCGGCTCGTTGCCGTTTCAACCTGAAGGCCACGGGTGGGGGGATTGCCGATCGTGTCCAGACTGCATTGTGTGACCGGTGGGTGCTGGGTGGTTGTCTGCGGGGTTGCCCTTCTGCTCCCTGCGGCCTCTCTGAGCGCTGCTGACCCCAACACGTCTGATCAGCACTGGTCGTACCGGCCGCTGCAACGTTCTCCGCTGCCCGAAATCCTGGTCCCCGGCCATGTTCGGAATGGGATCGACGCGTTGATTCTGCGCCGCCTGAAGAAAGAAGGTCTCGAGCCGTCCCCGCCGGCCGACCGGGCGA
>CAUZTK010000172.1:0-8393 GCA_963582395.1 Planctomycetota bacterium
TGGAGATGTGAATGTACCCCGGCAGCGGGCTGTTGTCCGGTGTGAGATACTTCGAGGCCACCGCTCCCAGATAGGGAAACTCACCGTTTCGCCGGCCCTTCTCCATGAAGATCCGTCCTAGGGTGTGATCGTTCGTTTTCAGGTTGATGCTTCTGACAACCGACAGCCGATGCATTTTTTTGGCTGTATAGGGCAGCAGCTCCGAAATATGGAGACCCGGCACCGACGTCGGAATTGCTCGAAACGGTCCACCGAACTCGGTTCCCGGCTTCGGATCCCAGCTTTCCAACTGGCTGACCCCACCCTGCAAGTAAATCTGCAGGATCCGTTTTTGATCGCGCTTCAGCCGGGCCGCCGCGGCAGGCCGAATCAGACCCGTAAGCCCGACACCCGCCGCCGCCCCCAGCATAAAGTGACGCCGTGCGAGCACATGATCGAGACCGTAACAACCGATGTTTCGCCGCATGACTGATGCATCCTTATTTGTGGCCGTCTTGGTGATCCTTCAATGATTAAACCGAAATTCTGCCGACGAGAGCAACACCCAGGCCAGTTCCTGCAATGCCGCCGGCTGGTCCTGTTTGCGATCTTCCAGGTAGGAGACCACATCCCGGACTTCCTGCTGAGTGGGCAAGCGGGACAGCACGCTGCGAAACAGTTCTGCGGCGGTTTTTCGTGGATTGTCTATTTGGTTGAGCCGCCCCGTCAAATTTTCACCCTGAGGCCGTAGCCACCCCTGCAACACCTTGCCGTTGAGCAAAAACAGCGCCTGACCGGCCGACGGATCAAACTGGTTTGACTGCGCACCATGTACTGAAAACGTGGTGACGAACAGATCGACGTGAACGGCCAGCGCCGAGTTCAGGGCCTCTTCCTGCCACAGCGAATCTTGACTTCGCTTCGGGCCGGTTTTCGGATCGCTGCTGGCCAATTTCGCCTTGAGTTTCGGAAGCTTTGTCTCCACCACACCCAAAGCCTGCATCATCGACCAGGCCAACTGCTCGGCTGAGAGAGGCTTCAGCGCCGCAACAGCGAAACCTGCCTCGCCGGCACCCTCGATGCCCTCGGCTCCTTGGCTGCTGCGCTGATAAGTTTCCGTCAGCGCCAGTTCGCGAAGCAGACGCCGTATATTATAGCCGCTTGCCATCAGATCGTCGGCGAGCCGATCGAGGAGTATCGGATGAGAAGGCGGATTCTCGTTGTGCCACATGTCGAGCGGCTCAACGAGTCCGCGGCCCATCATGAACGCCCACAGACGATTGGCAATGTTACGCCGAAACGCGGTGTTTGATGGATCGGTGATTGCATCGGCCAGTTGCAACCGCCGGCTGTAGGCGGGAACCGACCGCACGTTCTTAGCCGGCTTCGCCAGGTACGGCTGCTCCGATTTCGGTGGATCGGGAATCGGCGGCAAATCAAGAATTCGAGGCGCCGTCTGCTGTTTTACGTCGGTAAAAACCGATGTGAAGCTGACCTCGCCCTCGGCTTTCTCGCCGATGGAAACTTTTTTCGTCTTCGAGTCTGTAAAGAGTGAACTCCGCTTGAAAAACGCCGCAATCCCGAAGTAATGCCGCTGCAAATAGTCATCCACCGACGGATGATCGTGGCACTGAGCACACTGCAAGTCACGGCCGAGAAACACGCGGCCGATGTCACGAGTCAGCAAATCGGCGTCGAGTTTACGATCGAGCACAAACTTGGCCGCAGGACGCAGCTTGTCTTCGGCTCCGTCGGCCGAAAGGACCTCGCGGACGAGTCTATCCCACGGCTTGTTGTCGAGAAACGAATGCCGAAGATACCCTCGCCACTCTTTCGAGGGAACGTGCTTGTCGGGACGGCGCTCCATCAGCATCTGGTCGAAGACGTACTGCAATCGCCGCGCGTGCCACGGATCAGCAAGCAGCCGATCAATCAGCCGGCGGCGCTTGTCGAAATCGGGATCGTGCAGAAACTGGACGACCTCTCGGCTGGTGGGAATTGTCCCCACGAGATCGAGATAAATGCGACGCAGAAACTCGGCATCGTCGGCGCGCCCCGCCGAACGCGATGCCCAATCGGGATTTCCCACGCCGATCAGCGCGTCGATTTGCCAATGGAGTGGCTCGTCGGCCAAGACCGCTCCCGCCGGTGCCGCCAGACACAGCATGGCCGTTAGGAGTCGGGCACGCAAAAGAATCCCGGCAATCGGTCGAACGGATTGAAACAATCTCGACATGGCTTGACGTTTCAAATTTACGCAGGACCGGGCTGCACCATCGCAATCGATTGCCGGCTCTGAGATGCGTAAATTCTAACAAATCAACAACATGTGATGCAAGAGGCGGCGCAGCAATCAACAGGGCGGCTGACCGGCAGTCAGGGGTTGTTGAACGGCAGTTTGTTGTCGTCGAACCGTCCCTGGCTGTTAATGAGTCGATTTCGATTCAGATTGCCCTCAGGTTTGAACAGTTCGGCGTTTAGAAACAGATAGGGTTGACGCGCCGCGCGAAGTCAACCTCGAAGCCGCGGCGATGCGGCCCGGCCACCAGATCGCTCGGCCGCAGCATGGGATTTTCGATTGCCCGCAGCAACTTGCCGCCTCGACGGTCTTTCTCTGTCCGCTTGCGATTTCCCTGAAATGCCTGGACCGATCGAAACAGCGATACGGCATCGTTGGTCATCACCGAACCGATGATGCCCATCTGCAGAAAGTCGCCGCGGTGATGTCGATATTGTCGTAATGCGGCACCAATTTGGTGGCAAACAGCAAACCGCCCCAGTCTCCGGCAGTCGCATCAAGGGCCACGCCGTCGGCCGTCATTGCATAAGCCAGACCGCGACCGACAAACAGAAACTGGCAGCCGGCCGAGAAATCGGCCGCCCACGAATCGATCACGTCGCCTCGATAAACACGAAACGCCTCGTCGATGTCGAGTCGGTAAAAGCCGATGTCGACAAAGGGGCCTTGCTCTTCGCTTCGGTCCGTGAAGAAATACTCGTCGCCGTCGTTGTAGCGGACGTAGTCGAACTGACCACGAATGAATCCATGATGCACACCGTCGAGGGTGGTGCTGAACCAGGGGCGAATCTCGGCCATGTGCAACGCACGAGAATTCTGAAAGTCCCCCAGGTTAAAAGGACCGGAGTCTTCGTACCACATCCCCGCATACAGTAGAACAGCGCCATAATCGTACACGAGCCGCTAACCGATGAACGGCGTTTGCGTGTACGGATCGATCAACGGTCGCAATTGATCTTCGAAGAACCTTTGCTGGTAAAGAGGGCCGGACTGGACGATCTGAGCCTCGACGCGGTTTTTCCGAACGCCAATCGGCGTCAGGACGCAAAGGCCGGCCAAAACAATCGAGGGCGCGCGATGGCTGAACATCAGGTGTGAATTCTGTTTCACGGAGAGAATCGAGGAGAAATCCGTTTCTCCCGGTTGGACGGCGGACAATGGTTCTGTGGATCACGCCGCTATCGAACGTATCGGTCGGGATGATGCTGCGGTCTCTGAAATCTGCTCGGGACGGTTTGCATTGGTTTACCGTTACAGCTTAACTTCAGTGCGCTGCGGCGAGAGAGGTTTCCCGAATGGCGGCGGGTCGATCTAGAGACCGAGAAACGAACCGACATTCGACAATGTGGGATTGCGCAGGTTTTGCCAGTCAGTTAAACTGGAAGGGGATCGATGGACCGGATTTCTCGCGAACAAATAAGTTTGAAAGCCTGAAACCTGTTTGGTACAAAAGTGACTGAGGAAGACTGTGCAGCCATGAACGGAACAGTTTTCCGCCATCACGCCAATAGAGTCGCAGAGTCAAGGCGATGCTGATCTTGGGAGTTGAAACGTCCGGACGATCAGGGACTATCGTGCTCTGGCGTGATGGCGTTCCTCTCACAGAGCGACCTCTTGCAAAGGCCGGCCGCCGACACGCGCAATCACTCGTTCCAGAAATCGTTGGTGTGCTGAAACAATTCGATGCTCGGGCCTGCGATTGCGACGGTCTGGCAGTCAGCATTGGACCGGGAAGTTTCACCGGATTGAGAGTCGGGGTGGTTTTTGCCAAAACATTTGCCTACGCGACCGGTTGCCGATTGGTTGCGATCGACACGTTTCTAGGGATCGTTGAAAACAGCCCGCCCGATGTGGGCGACGTTTTTGTGATTGCCGACGCGCAGCGCGGCGATCTGTATGTGGGCCATTACCGCAGAAACACAGAGGGTGCCTTCCAGCCTCAACAAGGAATTGAGATCGTCGACGCCGAAGTGTGGTGCCGGGCACGGTCCACCGCCGATGTCGTCAGCGGCCCGGGTCTCGAAAAGTGCGAGCTAGATTTGGCGAATCGGTGCCGCATTCTCGATCCCGCTTGCCGCCTGCCGAAAGCCGCTGAAATTGCCCGACTGGGAGAACGCCTGTTGGAGGCAGGCGAGAGGACCGATCCCTGGAGCTTGGAGCCTCTTTATCGTCGCAAGAGTGCAGCGGAGGAAAAGTGGGACGCGACCGGAAGCTGCCGGTCGTGACGTGCTTTGCCTGCTCGGCTTCGCTTCGACGAGATGCCAGCGGGGACGCAGCAACGAAACGGGATCGTCCGACCGACTCGGAGATGGAGGACTTGAAGGTCAACGGGTATAATTCAGCCCGTTGACCTTGAGGGCCCGCAAAGCCGCAGGCGGCAACTTAAGCCTACACAATTGTCAAATTCGGTTCTCTTCAGATCGTTTCGGTTTTGAAGTCGAGCGATCGTGGGCAAAGGACAGCATGATGCCGTTGTACGAGATCGAGACGAAATGCCACATTATGATTGGCTGGGCCAATTCACCAGAAGGAGCGGCTGAATTGGCCGGCAAGCACTATCCGGACGAAGAGATCGTCCGTGTCGCCAAACGTCCCAAGGATATCTGGGTCATCTCCAAGGGAATGCTGGGCATCGCTGGGACGGGCGAACCCTCCGAGGCGGCCCGCGAGTGTCTCAGCCGCGCACGGGGCGACAAACTCCATGCCATTCGCCTGTACATGCTCGATACCGGTGTCGACCTGCACGAGGCACAACGAGCCATCGAAACCAACATGTCGTTGGGATGGTAGCTGACGGCCACAAACCAGCGCACCAGAAAGTCAGCCCGTCATTTGAAGATATTCAAGGCCCCTCTACCTCAGAACCTCGTCAACAACCTTGTTTCGTTCGAGACGGCCGGTGGAGAATCTCAATGGGCCCTGAGTTTGGTTGTAAGCAGTGACCAGGGCCGATAGCTCGCCGAGACTCATACGGCCGCTGCCGGTGTAGATGCTCAGTTTCGCCGGAGCTGCCAGTGCCGCCAGACCACCGAGACCGCCGTACTTGAGCGCCCCCGGAAGAAACATCGCGTCACTGGTCTCGCCGATGCTCTCGAAGCCGGCGAATTTGTCGAGATCGACAACCGTTTGGTCGACGCGCTTCCCGGCCAATGCCCGCGCCAGCAGCACCCAAGTTCCGGCAGTGCCCGTGCCGACAAGATGCAGAGATTTGACGCGATTTGTGTCGCACGACAACAGAGCGATCGTCGTCAAAATATCCCGCACCCGGTTTGACAATACAGGACGATTGTATCCGGACGTGTAGCCTTGATATCCGTCGTTGACTTTCGGCAACTGCGTTTCATTTCCGTCTGCGACGAACTCACCCGTCAGGAAAACGTCGGCTGATGCAACTCCCCTCCCCGATTCGAGCAATCTGGCGACCGCGGCGGTTGGCTGCCCATTGTCATCGAACAGATGCGATTTGCCATGCCCGTCGATCCACAACACCATCGTCCCGTTGTAGTTTTCCGGCACCAGCGAGACGAACGGAACCGCTTCTCCGGCTCCTTTGCGGCCGACGGTTCCTTTCGTGGCCTAGACTTCACCGAATCTCCATGATGCGGTTTTTTGGGTTTGCAGATCGTCCGCATTCGGAACGCCTTCGTCGAGCATCACTCGCGCTGCGGTGCCGATGACGCGGCGGTACCCCGCCCAGCCGTTAGGATCGGACGGCAACAGTTCTTGAAACTGTCGCTGGGCGACCTGTGTCAGATACCGGCGTAACTGCTCGGACGATGTGGCATCATCCGGCAAGGGGTGTTCATCGTCGAAAACGCTCAACTCTTCAATCGGAACCGGCCAGAAGTCCTCTTCTTGGATCGGCCCGGTTCGACCGAGCTTCAGGTGCTCGTTGAACCACGAATACATCATTTCGCGGGCAACCTGATTGTAGTTATGACCGAACTGCGGGAACGCTTTGGCATCAACGAGGTCGGCCCTCTCATAATGAGAATAAACCTGCTCATAATGAGAATAAACCTGCTTCAGTTCGGGGTAGCCTTTGGTTTCGATGTCAATGGTCCAGTCGTCAGCGCCGCTTAGGGCCATGGGTTTGGGGGCGAACAAGGCCGCCAAGGCGATGTTGTTGATGCCGATCCGCAGGTAAGAGGCGTTCTCACAGACACAGCCCCCCTGCATGGCGGTCGAGACCATGACGGCCGGAAAAGCAACCGCCGGACGCGGATCGACCGCTCCCAGCATAAAGGTTTGCGTACCGCCGCCGCTCGAACCGGTGACGCCGATCCGTTTCGGATCGACTTTCGGCAGCGACGTCAGGAAATCGAGGGCCCGAATGGTGTTGAACGTCTGCAATCCCATGAAGTTCTGCAACCGCAGTCCCGCCTCGACGTCGGTGAACCCGACTCGGTGTGCGATCTGCTGGCTGTCGGCATAGCCGACCATGTCATAATGAAACACCACGCACCCCATCCGGGCCAACTGCACCATGCGGGCCTGCAACGGGTAGCGGGCGCCGGACATGTGTTTTTCGGCCTGTTGGTCGATCTGCCGGCGTCCCCCCTGACTGCCGGCGTCGTGAAAGCGGCCGTTTGGCCAATGTCCGTGGGGACAAAGCACTCCCGGGACCAGGCCTTCGATTTTTGCCGGCCGGTATAGATTTCCGGTCACGTAATGCCCAGGATAACTGGCGAAGAAGACCTTCTCGATGGTGTAATCACCACGGTCGATTTTTCCGTGAACAACCGGCTTCAGGGCCGTTTTGGGCGGCATGGGCCACAGACCGGTGCTCACCAGCACCCGCGTTCGGATCGCATCTGACTGCTTCTCCCAACCCTGTTTTGTCGTGGCCGGGACCCACGGATGGTAGGCGTCGCGCAGTAGCCGTTGGGCGCCCAACCGCAAGTCCTTGGGAAGGTTGCCTGGTTCCAAGACCTGCGAAACATTTTTGGCCGATTTGGCGGCGATCAAATCGACCGACAACGAAACAGACAAGACCAACACGGAGACGGAAACGCCAAGTATTCGCATCAGTAAGCCCATCCGGTTTGCATGTTCGAGAAGAGACCTAAGCGCCGTGACAAGACGTTTGTGCGTCGTTTCCACTAGTGTATGCGGGCATGCGGCGATTGCAACAACGCACTCTTGGCTCCTGTGTGACCAAGTCTGGTCAGTTTTTCATGCTGGGGAATCGGGCAGGTTTGGTATCGCGGGCCTGTGCGGTTCGCTATGCCGCAAGCGGCAACTTGGCCCCAGAAACTCCAAACGAAAAAACGCGAACAAAATTTATATTTCGCACCCGATAATGGCCTAAAAGACGAGGGTCAGAATCTGCTGCTCTTTCAAGATTCTTGATCGGATTCGGACTGTATCGCGGACCAGTCGTGGAGCGCCGGGGACCTTGATTTTCAACTGCGTCCTGTGATCGACAATGCGAGCGAACTCGCTTTCCCGCGCGTCACCGCTCAGCATGGCAGCCGCCAGTGAAAACCCGTGAAGCAAATGATGCCGTTACGGCCCGTTCATTCATCGCCGGAGAAATGTCAGATCGTCCTGATGTCTGATCCCAGTCCGCCGACCGGCAAAGCGTGTGAGAAATTGCAACATCAGAAGCGTCCTTTCGGTAGTCCAAGAAGAGTGGAAAGCCACGTGGTGTGGACAGGCAGGAGCGGCGATCATTTGCCCGCTGTCTGTTTGGACTTGATCGGCGTTCCAACGATTCGGATTTGCGTCGACAGGTAGAAGGGAAACCCTTCGCCGGCATACACCACTTCGCCGAAAACAGCAGCACATCCTTATTTGGGGAATCGTGATCTCGCAGACGAAGAAGTCGCACCTCTTGCACATTTGGCTTCGCGGAAATCGCGTGTGTCCGCCACCGCCGTCCAGGCTCGGACCCTGACGGAATTTCGATCGGTTCTGACAACGAGCCGAAGTACGCCGCCTTCTTCACGGTGCGTCCACGTGAGTTCCGGGAGTTCCTTCCCATATGCAGCCTCAGTAGTTCCAAGTTATACAGCGCATCGTTGTTCGATCGTAAGTGGTTTCCAGTCTGGTGTTTCTGCTTGCGGGTCTTCTTGGCATCCGAGCAGGTGTTCGGCGGCATGATGCAGTCTCA
>CAUZTK010000173.1:0-8360 GCA_963582395.1 Planctomycetota bacterium
ACGGATCGCACGAACCCCAGTCCTTGGACTGCCCAAAAAGTAGGCACCGAAACCTGCCTTGATTTTGGACGGTCATGCCTGCACAATAAGCGGTTCCGGTGTAGTCTCTCTTTGTTCGGCGAGTTCCGCGGCCTTCAACCGCTGGTATCTTTACGGGAATTGAATCACTGACGTTCCCGGCTGGTTTGTCATCGAGCGTGATTGGGGTATCTGCGGCGGACGGGACGGCTGTTCATTTCGTGATTTGGACATTTGAGATTGGTTTGTCTTGCGGATTTCGCCAACGTTCCAGTACCCCTGGGGCGAGGTAGCTCATTGTGTTCCATTTGGGAGAGGGGAAGGGGTATGGCTCTCTCGAGGGCAAAAGTTTGCCGAGGGAACTTATAGTTTGCTTTGAGTCGCGAAGTTCGGATTCACAAAAAGGCCCGACCCCCTCGCGCGTTCCGACCACCGGAAAAGATGACTGCATCCAAGCCGGCTCGACGATTTTCTTCCAATTCGCTAGCATTTCCCCAGCCGCATCAACCCGCCCCAAGTACGGTCTACATTCTCGCCTTTTCTTGCCGATTGCGACAGACCGGTTTTGTAAGCAGGTCTGGGAATACGGGACTGCAAAACAGCGCCGGCGGACAGCTTCTCTCGTCTCCTCTTGGCAAGGGGAGAGAGAACCATCGGGAGAGCCGGTTAAACGGCCGAAGACGTTCTGCGATTTGAAGTGAGTTCCCGGATGCTCCCAGCCATGTGATCGATTGCTTTTGCAGTGGTGACCGCAACGGACGGTTCCGTTTCAGGTCACCCTCGGATATCACAAACGAAACGAGCCGGCAGCGGCCGTCACGAGTTGGTACCACGTACATGGACAGCCCACATATTCGCAATTTTTCGATTATCGCCCACATCGACCATGGCAAAAGTACGCTGGCCGACCAGTTGCTACTGAGATCCGGTGCAATCACCAAGCGCGAATTCCGGGAGCAGGTTCTGGACGACCTGGACATCGAGCGGGACCGGGGGATCACAGTCAAAGCACGCACGGTGGCCATCAACTACGAATACGAAGGCCGCACATTCGAGTTGAATCTGATCGACACGCCGGGCCACGTCGATTTCCATTACGAGGTCTCACGCAGTCTAGCCGCCTGTGAAGGAGCGCTACTGTTGGTCGATGCCTTTCAGGGGGTGCAAGCGCAGACCGTCGCCAATGCCTATGCCGCCCTAGAAGCCGATCTGACCATCATCCCGGTCATCAACAAAATCGATCTGCCGGTGATCCGCGTGGAAGAGGTTCTGGATGAAATCGAGACGATTTTGGGACTCCCACCGGACGAGGCGCTGCTGATCAGTGCCAAGCAGGGAACGGGCATCGACGATGTCTTCCGGGCGATCATCGAGCGTATCTCGCCACCGGCCGACAGTGCGAACGACCCGCTTCGCGCGCTGGTTTTCGACAGCAAGTACGACGACTATCGCGGCGTGATCACCTACATTCGCGTCGTCGATGGAACCATCGAAAGGGGGCAGGCGATTCAGTTCCTGCGCGAACAATCCCGTCACGACGTCGTCGAACTCGGCCGGTTCCGTCCACAAATGACGCCCTGCGAGTCACTCGGCCCGGGACAAGTTGGTTATCTGGTGACCGGCATCAAGGAACTGGGCAAAGTGCAAGTGGGTGAGACGGTGGCCGACCCGCAGCATCTCGCGGTTCATCCATTACCCGGATATCAGACGCCCACGCAGATGGTCTTTTGCGGCATGTATCCGACCGAAGCGACCGATTTTGAAACGCTGCGCGAAGAGCTGCAGAAACTGAGCCTCAACGACGCGAGCTTCACGTTCACGCCGGAAACCAGCGAAGCCCTCGGGCTTGGTTTCCGCTGCGGGTTTTTGGGCATGCTGCACATGGAGATCATTCAACAGCGTCTGGAACGGGAGCAAAACATCGATCTGATTCAGACTGCCCCGAACGTCACGTATGAAATTCTGACCCGCACCGGTGAAGTGTTACACATCGACAATCCGCAAAAGGTCCCGGATGCCGGCCGTATTGCCGAGTTCCGCGAGCCGATGGCGCACGTAAGTTTTATCCTGCCGGCCGAGTGTATCGGCGGCGTGATGCAACTCTGCCAAGAGCGGCGCGGAGCCTACCACAGCACCGAGTATCTCGGTCCGAACCGCGCCCAGATTGTCTACGAACTGCCGCTGGCGGAAATCGTCTACGACCTGTACGACAAGCTGAAGAGCGCCACTCGCGGCTACGGAACGATGGATTATGAGGTCACCGGTTTCCGGCCGGCGGAACTGGTCAAGCTCGACATTCTGGTGAAAGGGGGTCGGGTCGATGCGCTGTCGATGATCGTTCATCGAAGCAGCTCGGAACGCCGCGGACGCATTTTATGCAAACGGCTGAAAGGGGAGATCTCACAACATCAGTTTGAGATCTCGTTGCAGGCGGCCATCGGCGGGCGGGTCATTGCTCGCGAGACGATTTCCGCCCTGCGGAAAAATGTCACCGCCAAGTGTTACGGCGGCGACATCACCCGGAAGCGCAAACTGTGGGCGAAACAACGAGAGGGTAAAAAACGCATGAAACAATTCGGCCAGGTCGAGATTCCGCAGAAGGCCTTCCTCGCGGTACTCGAGGCGAGCCACGACGGTTGAACCGCGACCGTTTTACTGAACGAACATACGCAATTTCATTCTCGTCGCCAGGTGAATGTCGAGTTTGGTTTTGCGGATGTTCATATTTGGCAATGGGTTACCAGACTGCGACGTTGTCTTGGGGAAACTCGGTTCTGAGGAAAACGGATAACCGGCGGTGGGAAGCCATAAAATACAATTCTCTATGTTATTTCTTCGTTACTTTTTGACCAAGCCTTCAATTCGGGCTAAAGTTGAGGAACGGAATCCGCCAAGGGTCGCAGTCGTTTTCGTCTAGCCATTGCCAGGCACGCTAAATCGAGCGGTGCACCATGGAAAGCTTCTATGCTTTTTTGAGCGACAGCGAAGCGGTCACCAGCGTTGAATATGCGGTGATGCTGGCAGCCATTATTATCACAGCAATCGTCGGAATCATTGCCGTCGGAGGGGCAACCGACGCGATGTATAACAACATTGACACCGAGATGCAGGGCCATGGTGTTGGTCCGTAGCGCACCCCAAACCACACGCGGCTGCTCGGAATCGCCGTGACAGACAACGTCCGTGTCACGACGTGCTAGAAACTGATCCCTCACTTGTGTTTCATGGCGCGAGCTCGATGCCCCGCTGTCTTCTCGCTTTGGGCGGAAATATCGGCGACGTCGAACGGGTGTTCGCCTCTGTGTTGCGGTCGCTCAGTCGAAAGCGCAGCGGCGTGACCGTGGGCCGTTCGAGTTCTGTTTACCGGACCACAGCGGTCGGTGATCGGTCGGGGGGCGAATTTCGCAACGCGGTCATCGAAATAAGGACCGACTTATCCCCCCTCGAACTGCTCGAACGGCTTCAATCGCTCGAAAGCAGCCACGGCCGCACCAGCGGTGTGCGTTGGGGGCCACGACTGCTTGACCTCGATCTGATTTTCTATGGCGACGAAATCATTGATGATGCCACGTTGCAGGTTCCGCATCCGGCCTGCTGGTATCGCCGATTTGTGCTCGATCCGCTCGCGGAGATCGCCGCCGACGTCATTCATCCGCAGAAAAGCGTCACCGTCGGGCAATTGCGTACGCGGCTGTTGATGCGGCCGTTGCAGATACGGTTGGCCGGCGCCGACGAAACGGTTCGAATCGGGCTGATGCAAAAACTTCAGACACAGTTTCCGGAGATCGAGTTCGGCGAGTGGCTGACGACCGATGCCATACATTGCGCAGAACCGGCGTTGATCGTCTGGTTTGGGGCCGATAACAATATGTCGCGGGGGTTGACCGAATGGGATGCGCTGCCACCGATTCCTCGACTCGATGCGTCAGCCGTTGATGGTGATCGAGAAATTTTTCTGAGACACGTTCTGCAGGCGGCGACCGGCAGCGTTGAAGTGCTCGGAAGTATCCGGACGAAACCGGATGGATAACTCACTTCCGCCACCGGCACGCGGCAATCGGCCGAGACGGCCTGTTCATGGTTTCTTCGACGTCCGCTTCACCGACTTTCGGTTTCATCCTCGATCCGAGGTCGTTCTTCTGATCACCTGCTCCCCCTCCTGCAGCCGATGCGTGACGACGTCGACGATGAATGGGTGCAGCCCTAGCGGGCGGCACAAATGAAATTGGACGTGTGGAAACTCGCGGGAGAGTTCGCCACGGTGGCGTTCGAGGTCCTCGACAACGTGTGCACCGGCCGCGAGAAAAAACGGCAGCAGCAGCACGCTGTTGGCACCGCCGTCGACACACTTGCGAGCTGCCTGTGGAATCGTCGGCTCCGCGAGTTCCAGGTAAGCGATCTCGACAACTCCATAGGTGTTGCAAGAGCGGACCAATTCGGCAAGCCTGATCAAGTCGTCGTTCGCTTCCGACCGGCGACTGCCGTGCGCAATCAAGAGTGCCGCATTCTTCGGCTGCAGTACATTGGTTTGTGTGGGCATCATGGTTTGTTTTCGCGGGGAACGGTCCCGACGATTGACCGCAGGATTTCCTGCATCATACACTCAATGTCACCGAGAGAGGGGGCCGGTCCCTTGAAATAGGGCCAGACCCCTGCCAATTGTTTAAAGATCGGGCAGACCGTGACACCGGAAGAATCAACAGTTTGTTCGCCCAATTTTCACTTTGATTCAGTGCGATTTTATTCAGCATGAATGGTCCCGGCCATGGAATCGAGACGCCTTGGTCCTTATGTCCTCGAGAGAAAGATCGGCGCCGGCGGCATGGGGACGGTCTTTTATGCGCGTCACGCCGAAAGTGGCAACGAGGCGGCGGTCAAGGTACTCTCCGCCTCCCTGTCCCGCGAAGAGGGGGTGATTGCCCGCTTCACCCGCGAAATCAAAGCCTTGAAGGCGCTCAGCAGTCCGTACGTCGTCAAACTCTATGAGAGCGGCGTCGACGGCGAAACCTACTTCTACGCTATGGAATACGTCGAGGGCGAGACCATCGCGAATCGACTTCGTCGCGAAAAAAGAATTCCTTGGCGTGAAGCCATCGAGTTGGGCCTGCAGATTTGCTCGGCACTCAAAGCGGCGCACGATGCGGGCATCATTCATCGCGATCTCAAACCGTCGAATCTGCTCATCACCAAAGACCGGCAAGTCAAGCTGGCTGACTTCGGGATCGCGCAGGTGTTTGCCAGTAGCAAGTTGACTGTCACTGGCGGCGTCGTGGGAACGGCCGAGTACATGTCGCCCGAGCAGGCCGAGGGACGCCGGGTCACCAAAAAAAGCGATCTGTACGCGCTGGGCGCAGTGCTGTACGCCATGCTGACCGGGCGACCGCCGTTTACCGGAAAAACGGTGATTGAAGTGATTAAAAAACATATGGTCAACCGGTTCGACCGGCCGCGGCTGATCGTCTCGGACATCCCCCACTGGCTGGAAGAGATTGTTTGCCGCTTGCTGGAAAAGGATCCCGACAAGCGTTTTGCCGATGCTTACGTCCTGTCGCTACGGTTGCGGGAAGTCCCGAAAAAAGTTGAGCTATCTCGAAGCAAGACGGCAGCAGCGGCGATTGACGGAAACTATCACGGCAATGCAACGACTGTTGTTTCCGGCAAGCCGGCCACCGCCAGTGGTCCGGGCGAAGGGACGTTGATGCGTGACCTGCTGCGGGCCGAGATGGAGGGTTCACAGCAACCTTCGCCGGTGGGACGACTGCTTGACAACACCTGGGTTTTGGTGAGCGTGCTGGTGCTGCTCGTCGTCGGATGGGTTTTCTGGCTAAGGTCTGGCGAGCTGACCCCGGAGGAAAGATTTCAGGCCGGCGTGGACTTAATGAGTCAACCGGCAGGAGACGATTGGTTCACGGCGCAGGACGAACATTTCCTCCCGCTTGTTCTCGCCGATGCGGTCGCATGGCGCGACCGCGTGGAACCGTACTTGTCACGGATCGAACAATTCGACCTCAAAAACCAGCTTGCTCCAGGCAAAATGCTTCGAACTAGAGCACCGCCGAAGTCTGAGCCCGAACGGTTTCTCCGGCTGGTGTATCACTACCGAGATATGGGAGACTTTGCCCGGGCCGAACAAACACTCTCGGCACTCAATCGATTGCTGGAGGGCCAGCCGGAGTATCGAGAAATCCACATGCTGACGCAGCAGTTGCTGGTTGAAGTCCGTACGGCGCTGAACGACGGGACCAATCGGCACTCACTACTGAAATCGGCCATGTCGCGCGGGGACAAGCGTGTCGCAAAGGACGAACTCGAGGAGGCCTGCCAAATCTGGACGAGTGTCATTGAACTTTACGGATCCGATCCCAGCGCAGAGCAGACGGTCGTCCGCGCCCGCCGTTTGCTGCAGCAGAATCGTCCGCAGGCACACCCTACGGTTGACAGCGAAGAGGTTTCCATCCGGCCATGACGAACCCCATCAATCTCAAGGACTACATTCGGAGCATCCCGGACTTTCCCCGGCCGGGCATCATGTTTCGAGACATCACGCCACTCCTGGCCGCTCCGGACGCATTTCGTGCGGTCATTAGCCGTTTTGTCGAACACTTTCGCGATCACGAGGTCGACGCGATCATCTCCGCCGAGGCACGCGGATTCATTTTCGCCGCACCGCTGGCGCTGGAATTGGGGGCGCGGTTTATCCCGGTCCGCAAGCCGGGTAAGTTGCCGTTCGACACACAGGCCTTTCACTACGAATTGGAATACGGCAACGACTCACTGGAGATGCACACCGACGCGCTGCACGAAGGGGAGCGCGTGCTGCTGGTGGACGACCTGTTGGCGACCGGGGGCACCATCGAGGTCTGCATCCGGATGACCGAATGTGCCGGGGCCGCCGTCGTCGGCTGCGCGTTTGTGATCGAACTCGATGCCTTAAAGGCGCGACAGCGGTTGGAAGGCTACGAGATCTATTCGCTGATCCATTACGACGACGAAGATTGAACCATGGCGACGACAGCTCGATCCCGGCAGAAAATTGTCGAACGCTGCCAGAAGGTCATGGCCCACGCCTGGATGGTGAGGACCTTCGTCAAACATAGCGTTGAGGTCGAAGATTTTCCGGAGCTGATGGGCATTGCGCGGACCGTTTTCGACATGTCCCGCGCCCTGGAAACACGGCTTGACGACCCAACGGCGTACTTGCACATGCTTCGCAAAAAGATCGGCAAGCTCCGCGCCGCGGCCGAGCAATTTCGTTCCGATGCCGCGACCGCCTCCACACATACAAACTTCCAGCAGGCGATCATCTCAATCGACGCTTGTATCGAGGAACTGGCGGAACTGCTGGCATCGGCAGTGGAATAACCAATCACCGTCCGACGTCCGGCTCCTGTCACTGTTCGGAGTCTGTGAACAACGAGGTCCTTCCCCACTGACGAACTGGCCGAGGAGGCTAATCTCGAATCGGGTCCTGCTGCGTCCACGGCGGCGGACATATTTGATCGAGCCGCTCGAAATGCTCGGCAGGGATCTCCAGGTCGAGCGCGGCAACGGCCTCTTCGACTTGCTCCAGACGTTTGGCTCCTACCACTAGTGACGTCATGCCTGGCTGCGCCAGCGTCCAGGCCAGCGAGTATAGGGTCGGCGAGGCGTCGATTTCAGCGGCCAGCCGCTCGATTGCCTCGAGCCGGTCGAACAGCTCGTCGTTCAGCTCCCAAACCCACCCCGGCTTTTCGGCGGCGCGAGAATCGGCTGGCGGGGTCTGTCCCCGGCGGTACTTCCCAGTCAACAGCCCTCCTTGCAGCGACTGATAAGGGGTGACGCCGATTGTATGATCACGGCAGAACAACAGATCGTTCTGAAACTCGCGCCGCAACAGACTGAACGGAATTTGCGATGAGACCGGTTTCGGCCAGCCTCTTTTGTCGGCCAGCCATAACAGCTCGCAGAGTTGTGCGGCTGAGTGATTCGAGACGCCGAAATCACGGACCTTTCCTTGGCGCACCGCCTGATCCAGGGCAGACAATGTCGTTTCCAGCGGCGTCTGTTTGTCGGGCCAGTGAATGATGTAAAGGTCGATGACGTCCGTTTTTAATCGCCGCAGACTGTTGTCCAGTTCGCGGAGAATGTGCATCGACGACAGCCCCCGATCTTGTGGACCGGGGCCGATCGGCCCGCCGACCTTTGTGGCCAGCACAGCTTTGTCGCGGCGGTCGGCCAGCGCTTTGCCGAGAACTTCTTCCGCGACTCCGCCGGCGCTGCCCAAAACGCGGTTGTAACCTTCGTAAACGTTGGCGGTGTCGATGAAATTGATTCCAAGGTCGATGGCCCCATGCACCAGTCGA